>JAETUM010000005.1 GCA_021768625.1 Candidatus Stoquefichus sp.
GAAAATCAAAAAGAAGTAGGAGATGGGCAGGAAATCATCTATGTCAATGGAGAGTATGAAGGAGAAGATGAGATAGGGAGATTGATGCATGACTTTCGATGCAAAGAGGCGAAAGAAATGTATAATGAAGTCTTAGCGAAAAGGGTAAAAAGAATTAAAACAAAGAAGGAAGGGGAAAGAGAAATGGGAAAGATACTTGACGAAATTAAAAATGAAGGAATAGAGATTGGAATAGTGAAAGGTGAACAAAGGGGACTTCTCATAGGAAGAGAAGAAGCTAAAATATTATCTATTCAAAGTATAATGGAGAATCTAAACTTAACTGTTCAACAAGCTATGGAAGTATTAAATATTCCACCAAATGAGCAAGAACATTATATGAAAATAATCAATTAATAATAAAAATACCAATAGTTACTAATTGTTGTTGGTATTTTGCTTTATTATGTTTCAATGGTATAATATGTGAAAGGAGTTATATATGGCAGATAAGATACTATATGTTTCCGATTTAGATGGAACACTATTAAGAAGTGATGAAACAATAAGTCAACTAACATGTCAAACCATTAATCATTTGGTAAAACATGGAATGATATTTTCATATGCAACAGCGAGATCATTTCAAACTGCGCATAAGGTAACAAAGGGGTTAGAAGTTAAAATGCCTTTGATTATTTATAATGGAGCACTTATTATAGATAGTGTATCGCAAGACATTTTATTAGCAAATTTTTTTGAAGCTAAAGAAATTAAAGAATTGATTCATGATTTAACAAATCATCATATATATCCTATTGTTTATTCGTATATAGATCAAAAAGAAAAATTTTCATTTGTAGAGGAATTGAATACCAAAGGTATGAAAGATTTTATTTATACTCGTAAAGATGATATAAGAAAAAATCCAGTAAAGAGTATTGATGAGTTATCTTTAGGACAATGTTTTTATATAACTTGTATAGATGGATATGAGAAATTAGAACCTTTCTATCACAAATATAAAAGTCAATTTCATTGTCTCTTTCAAGAGGATATATACTTACATAGTCAGTGGTTAGAAATCATGCCATTAAAAGCATCAAAATCACAGGCAATTCTACAGCTGAAAGAATATTTAGATTGTGACAGGATAATTGTGTTTGGTGATGGAAATAATGATATAGATATGTTTCATATAGCTGATGAAGCTTATGCAGTTGAAAATGCTGTTGACGAGCTAAAAGATATAGCCACTCAAGTTATTTTAGGGAATAATGATGATGGAGTTGCAAAGTGGTTATTACAGAATGTGGCTTTAGATAAATCACTTAAATAAGAAAGAAGGAATTGTATGGAATTGATTAATCAAACACTTATCATGTCATTTTTAGGAATTATTGCATCATGTTGTATTGTTTTTCCAATATTATATTTAGTTCAAAAAAGAAAGCAACATAAAGAGTTATTAGCAATACTAAAAGAAATCAATAGAAAGAATGATGCAAAATAAAATCAACTATTAAATGAATAAAAATATCTTGTGAATGAGAATCCATTCTTTCAGGATGCCATTGAAAAGCAAGAATCTGATGATTTTCAATACCTTCTATAAGACCATCTTCACTGATAGCGTTAACATGAAAAATATCTGCAACCTGATTGATGTTTTGATGATGAAAAGAATTGACTTCTATATTAGATGCAAAGTAGTGTGATAAAAATGTGTGTGGTTGAATATGAATGGAATGAGAATCATGGCTGTGATTAATAGTTGTCATATAGGTTGAGGGAATATCTTGTATAAGATTGCCTTTAAAAAAGACGTTTATAACTTGAATACCTCTACATATTCCAATAATAGGTTTATGAGCATGATAAAATTGATGAATTAAGGCAAAGTCCATTGATTCTATGAACTTATTTTCTAAATTTGTTTGAGAATCTAATTCTTGACGAAAATAGATAGGGTCAATATCGTCTCCACCACAAATAAGTAAAGCATCGTTGCGATTGACAATATCTTGATATTGATGTGAATATCTTGGAAGGATAGGTTCTATTTCGAAGTATGGAGATAGAAATTGATAATAAGTATAGTTCATAAAAAAAGTTGAGTCATCTTTCATACGAGTAGTAAAAGCGATTTTTAACATATTTTATCATTTCCTTTTGTTTAGATATTGATAATTCATAAAAATTGATTATACTATTATATATGTTAATAACTTAGAAATTTGACTTTTTAAGTTGTTTGTATTAAGATTGAATAAATTATGAAATAAGGAGATTTTTTATAAGTGGACCCGAATCAGATAATTATGATTGTGTTATTTATTGTATTGATTTTTTTATCAGCATTATTCTCTATGAGTGAAACTGCTTTTATGTCAGTCAATAAAATTAGAATTAGAACTTTAGCAGAAGAAAATAATAAAAGTGCAAAGATTGTTGATAATTTGTTGGAGAATCAAGATCGTTTGTTGAGTTCAGTTCTTATTGGAAATAACTTAGTCAATATTGCTGCATCATCATTGACAACATCTTTTGTTATTTCTATTTTTGGAAATGAAGGAACAGGTGTTGCGATTGCAACTGGTTTTGTAACATTAATGATATTGATTTTTGGTGAAATCACACCAAAGTCATTGGCTACTAAAAATGCAGAATCTATTACATTTAAAGTATGTCGTTTCATTAAGTTTTTGTCTATTATTTTTAAACCTGTTGTTGCAATATTAAACTTTATTTCATCTTTTTTTATTAAGTTATTTGGTGGTGATAAAGATAATGGACCAACAATGACAGAAGAAGATTTAAAAACAATAGTGACTGTTTCTCATGAAGAAGGTGTCTTAGAAGACGAAGAGAAAGAAATGATTCATAATGTTTTTGAATTTGGAGATACAGAAATTAAAGAGATTATGACACCACGTATTCATGTGGTCAGTGTTCCTGATGATGTTTCTTATAACGACTTAATGAAGAGTTTTAAAGAAAGTCAGTTTTCAAGAATACCTGTTCATTCTGAATCATATGATGAAATCATAGGTGTTCTTCATATTAAAGATTTGATGTTATCAAAAGTTGTTAAGTCTAAGTTTGATGTTAAAGAATTTATGCGTGAAACTTTTGTTGTTTACGAATTTAATCATGTATCAGATGTATTTGAATCAATGCGAGAGGAACATATTTCTTTAGCTATTGTATTAGATGAATATGGTGTTATGAGTGGTATTGTAACATTAGAAGATATTGTTGAGGAAATTGTTGGTGAAATTGATGATGAATATGATGATACTGAGAATTCTATTATTGAATTAGCTGATGGACAATATCTTATTGATGGAAGTTTAAATATTGATGAAATTAATGAAAACTGTCAGACATCATTTGAATCAGAAGATTTTGAATCTATTGGAGGTTTGGTTTTAGGACAATGTAATGGAAGTCCAGAGTTGAATCAAGTTTTAAAGATTGACAATGCTTTATTAACAATAAAACAAATAGATAAAAATCGTATCGTTCAATTACAATTAGAACTTTTGAAAGAGGAAAGTGAAGAAAGTGATGATGAGGAAAAACATAATTAATGTTTTTCCTTTATATTCGTATGGAGGGAAATCATGAAAGATAAAGCGATTCAACTTTATGAAAGATGTATAGAAATATATGATAATTATAGAGAAGTTGTTCCATCATATGCTCCTGCAGCATTATCTTTTTATCTTTTGTTAATATTGATTCCTGCGTTTTCTTTGATAGCTATCGGAACATCATTGTTTCATATAGATATGTCCATTATTGAAAACTTAATTAGACATTATGTTGTTGGGGAATACTCTGCGATGCTCATTAATATTTTGGAATCACGTTCCATTAATACAGTTGCTTTAATTACGATTGTTTTTTCCTTTTATGCTGTTTCAAGAGGAGTGGGTAATATTTATGAGATTTCTAAAAATATGTATCATCATAATAAAGAAGAAAGTATTCTTGCTTATTATTTGAATACTTTTAAAATTACTTTCTTTTTATTAGTGTTGTTTATAGGAATTATAGGTGTAATAGCAATAGGGCCACTTGCATATGTTTTTAATTTTATGTATTCCTTTTTTGGAATTAGACATATGCTTTTATATTTTTTGATTGTTTTTTGTTTAATGTGTATTTATATGATTGTACCACGTATTCGCATTTATTGGATAGATGCTTTTCAAGGAGCATTAGCTGCAGCAGCCTTGATGTTAGTATTGTATTATGGATTGAATATTTATTTTAGGTTTGCTGATTTTCAATCTGTGTATGGACCTCTTGCGTTTATTATTGTGATATTGTTTGTATTTGATTGGGCAGCTGAAGTTTTTTATATTGGTATGTATATAACAAATCTTTTATATTTAGGGAGAAAGAAAAATGAGAAAAGAAAGAATTGAAATAAAGAAGTTAGGTATTAATGGTGAAGGAATAGGATATGTCGATAAAAAGGTTTGTTTTATAGAAAATGCTTTACCAGGAGAAATTGTGGAAGTAGAATTAGATAGTCATAATCGTAAGTTTTTAAAAGGTAAAGTTGTGAAATATATAAAGACTTCATCTGAACGTGTTTCTTCTTTTTGTAAAGAGGATAAGTTTTGCCAAGGATGTGCGTTGACAACGTTAAAGTATGAGAAACAGTTAATTTATAAAAAGGGAATATTAAAAGATGCACTAAAAAAATATACAAGTTATGATGTGGAGAAGTTACCTATTCAAAATGTAATAGAGAGTCCATTATTAGAGGGATATAAGCAGGTTGTTTCTTTGCCAGTTACATATTTTAAAGGAAAGGTTGTAGTTGGTATTTATCAAAGAGAATCTAAATACTTAACTTTGATGAATCAGTGTTCAATGCAAGATCCACTTATTAATTGTATAATTCAAAAAATTGAAAATATTTTAAATAAGCATGGTGTAAGAGATTATAATGATAAAGTAAAAAAAGGATTGCGTTTTCTTCAAATAAGACATATTCAATCTGCTATTCAAGTTTTATTTGTTACTGGAAATGATGGAATTAGTGAAGCTGTTACAAAAGAAATAAGCCAAATAGAAGAAGTGAAAAGTATTTATTATACTATAAATACATCAAGATATCAGGATTTTAATTTGCAAGGATATAAAAAGATTTATGGACAATCTACATTATCATTTGAATGTTTTGGGCAACAATATTTATATTCTATCAAATCGGATTTCCCTGTTCATCCTGTGATGGAAGAGAAAAAGTTAAGTATTGTCAAATCTTTTATACCTCATCATGCTTCTGTATTATCTATTGGTTGTGGAGTTGGTTTATTAGAATTATCATTAGATAATGAGGTTATAGGTATAGATGATAAAAAATATCATATCAAAGATGCTAATGATAATGCTAAGTTCTTAAGAAACGAAAATGCTCATTTTATATGTAAAAATATTGATGAAGCTGTTATTCAACAATGTAAAAATAAACATTTTGATATTGTTGTTGTACAAAAAGAATCATTGAGTGATGCTATTAAACAAAGTCTTATTTTAGCCAAAGTGAATGATGTTATTTTTGTTAGTGATCATCCGTCATCATTAGCAAAAGATATAGAAGAATTAAATCGTTATTTTGATGTTGAAAAGATGATTCCATTAGATATGTATCCTCACACATCAAAAGTTGAAACAATTGTAAAGTTAAAAAGAAAATAAAGCTGCTATATGCAGTTTTTATTTATATCATTAAATTTCTTGATTTTTAATATTATCTTGATGTAAAATTAAAAAAACCAGTTAAAGGGAGAACTGTTATGAAACATACTAGAATTGATCATAATTTAATAGAGTATATGTTGACTCTATTGGATTCCTCTAAAGATAATATAGATAATAATAAACAATCAAGTTCAATTCATTCATCAGACTTCTATAAAACAGAAATAGCATATGAAATTATACAATTTATGGATGAAATGCCAGGAGGATTTCTTATCTATCATGCTGATGGAAATGAAGAGATTATTTATGCTAATAATGCATTGTTACGTATATTTCAATGTGCTGATTTAAAAGAATTTCAAGAATTAACTGGTAATTCTTTTAGGGGAGTTGTGCATCCAGATGACTTAGATGCAGTGGAGAAAAGCATTGCGGAACAGATTATAAATAGTCAATACGATTTAGACTATGTAGAATATCGTATTATCCAAAAAAGTGGAGCAATACGTTGGATAGAAGATTATGGGCATTTTATTCATAGCAATTCTATTGGTGATATTTTTTATGTATTTCTTACTGATTGTACTGAAAAGAAAAATCAAATCATAGTAGAAAGAACAAATTGGCTTTATGAGCAGAAGAAAAAAGAAGAACAAATGCAAAGTCTTATTGAAGAATATGATAAAGAAAAGCAATTGATTAATCGTGAGTATTTACGTCGCTTAGAAGTTATAGAGGGATTAAGTGTTCATTTTGACTCTATTCTTTATGTTGAATTAGATAATGATCTTGTATTACCATATCGTTTAAATGATAGAATTCAAAACTTTTTTAAAGATAATAAACCGTGTCAATTTTCTCAATTTATATCAGAATATATCAATACATGGGTTTATAATGAAGATCGTGAACAACTTCAAAAAGAAATTCAGCCTTCATTTATTATTCAAAAATTATTAGAGAGTAAGACATATTATGTTAATTACCGAATATTAACTGATGAAACAATACATTATTCGCGATTAAGAATTGTTAATGTTGGAAGAAAAGAAAATATATCTCAGATTGTTATAGGATATAGAAACATGGATGATGAGATTGCACGGGAGATGACGCAAAATCAGATATTAGAAGATGCACTTAAAAAAGCCAAATTATCTAATGTGGCAAAAGATGTGTTTTTAGCTAACATGTCACATGATATAAGAACACCATTAAATGCTATTTTTGGATTTACAAAACTGGCCAAAAAGAATAGCCATGATAGTGATATCGTTAAGCAATATCTTGATAAAATTGAGGCATCGAGTCAAGAACTTTTAAATTTGATTGAAAAGGTTTTAGAATTATCACGCATTGAATCACAAGATATAAAGGAAGTCGAATGTAATTTATATGACATTATTCAAGAAGCTTATCAAGCTCTTTTACCACGAGCTTTTCATAAAAATATAGAGTTTGTTTTAAAAGATAATGATTTAAAGTACGGTAATATTTATGCTGATAGGAATAAGTTAAAGCAATGTTTTCATCATCTGATGAGCAATGCTGTGAAGTATACAAATTCTGGTGGAAGAGTAGATGTTGATATTAAGGAAATAAAGGATTTATCTAATGATTATGTTGTTTTTAAATTTATTGTTAAAGATACGGGTGTAGGGATTAGCCAAAAGTTCTTAGAACATATTTTTGAACCATTTGAAAGAGAAAAGAATACTACGTTTAGTGGTATTTATGGAACAGGATTAGGATTGACTTTAACTAAGAATATTGTTGAAAAAATGAATGGAAATATTGATGTTGAGAGTACTGTTGGAAAGGGTAGTACATTTACTATAACTTTACGTTTAAGAGTACAAAATCATTCAAAATTAAATTCTGTAGATACAAGAAATATTATTAAGAGTTTAAAAGGTCAAAAGATTTTATTGGTTGATGATAATGAATTGAATTTAGAAATTGAAGTAGAAATACTTGAGGAGTTAGGTTTGGTTATTGAAACAGCAACAAATGGAGAAATAGCTGTAGAAAAGATTAGAAATTCAAAATTAGATGAATATGCTTTTATTTTAATGGATATTCAAATGCCTGTTATGGATGGTAGAAAGGCTACTGAAATTATTCGTTCTTTTGATAATCTAAGATTAGCTTCTATACCTATTATTGCTTTATCAGCAAATGCATTTGAGAGTGATAGACAATTATCATTAAAATGTGGTATGAATGCTCATTTAACAAAGCCTATTAATATTGATGAATTACTTGAAATGATTTCTAAAATTATGGATATGAAAAGATAAAAAAGTGAGTTGTTTTATAACAATTCATTTTTGTTTTATATGTAGGAAAACATTGAAAATAGGGGGAGAAAGTTATTTTTAGAAAAATAAAATAAAATCATGAAATAGTTTCCAAAATGATATAATGATGATATAATGTTTTGGTAAAAAGATATGGAGGGATACAATGTCAATTTTATCTGGAATAGGAAAAGTGAAATTAGACGGTCAAAAGGGTTTAACAAAAGATAAACCTATTTTACCAATCGAAGCACCAGATGTTGTTTATATTCCCCTTGTCATAGGTACAGCAACAGATTTTGATGTCCATGTAAAAGAAGGAGATCATGTTTGTATTGGAACAAAATTAGCAACTCGTAAGAGTATGTATGTTCCTATTTATTCATCTGTTTCTGGAACTGTCAAAGGAATAGAAAGACGTATGCATGCTTCAAGAAGATTACAAGAACATATTGTGATTGAAAATGATCATAAAGATGAAAGAGTGAAAGCTCTAGATATTCAAGATCCTGATTCAATGTCACAAGAGGATGTTTTTAATGCTATTAAGGAGTTAGGATTAGTTGGATTAGGAGGTTCAGGTTTTCCAACTTACATTAAATATTCTAATCCTGAAAATATTGAAACAATTCTCATTAATGGAGTTGAATGTGAACCATTTTTAACAAGTGATCATTTAGCTATGAAGAGAGATGTAAAAGCATTATTTGATGGTGTTCATTTCTTGATTAAAGCAGCAAATGCTAAAAATGCTATTATTGCAATTAAAGAACATAAGCCTGATTTGATGGAATTATTAGTTGAAGAAGCTAAAAATTATGATAACATTGAACCACGTGAAGTTCCTGATCGCTATCCAATGGGATGGGAAAGAGTCGTTGTTGAAACTGTATTTAAAAAAGAATATGATAAGTTACCTGCTGAAATAGGTGTTATTGTTAATAACTCATCAACTGCTATTGCACTATCTAAAGGAATTAGAAATGGCGAACCAATAACTCATCGTGTTGTCACTTTCTCAGGAAATGGATTAAAAAATCCACAAAATGTAGAAGTTGCAATAGGAACACCAGTCAATTATATTGTTGAAAAGATTGGTGGTTATATAGATGATGATTGTGATGGTTTCTTATTAGGTGGAGGACCTATGATGGGAAAATCTGTCGCAAATGATTCATTTGTGATTTATTGTCATAACAATGCTATTACTGTTATGAAAAAAGAAAATATAAAACCTTTACCATGTTTAAAATGTGGTGAGTGTACTTTACATTGTCCTGCTCATTTACAACCTGTTCGTATTATGCAAGCAGAAAAAGCAGCTAATGTTGAGTTGATTGAAAAATTAGATGTGACTCGTTGTGTTGAATGTGGTATGTGTACTTATATTTGTCCAAGTAAGATAGAAGTGACAGATATGGTAGCAAAGGCAAAACGTCGTTATCAATTAGCACAAAGAAGAAAAGGGTAGAGAGGGGTATATTATGAAGATTACTATGCAAAGAACATCACCAAACTATCGTCAAAAACTCTCTACACATCGTATTATGAGAGATTTAACAATTGGTTTATTGGTGATTGTTGCTTGTTCATTAATTTGTCAATATATGATTGTAAAGTCAAACCCTATGCAAAGTGTAACAAAAGCAGCACTTATTTATGGTGTTTCTGTAGGTGTTGCACTTATTACAGAAATTGTATGGGCTTTGATTCATAAATTAGATATTATCGAGCATTTAAAGAATAGTTTTCCATTGGTAACATCAATTATTTTTGCTTTAACATTACCAATCGGAACACCTTTATATGTTGTTGCTATAGGTTCATTTATTGCTATTTTCTTTGGAAAATTAGTTTATGGAGGATTTGGACAAAATATCTTTAATCCTGCTTTGGTAGGACGTGTTGTTGTTCATTTAGCCTATGGTGCATCATTAACAACAAGTTTACCAGTTAATGGTATTGATATTGCTACAAAAGCAACTCCTGCAACAATGCTTGCTGGAACAAATTGGTTAGGTGGAGAAGGATTCACTTATAATTTATTTGATTTGTTTATTGGAACACATGCAGGTGCTTTAGGTGAAACATGTGCATTAGCAATATTGATTGTTGGTATTATTTTAGTTATCAGACATGTGTTTGATGCAAGAATACCAGTTGCTTATTTAGGAACTGTTCTTGTATTAAGTGAAGTATTCGCTTTAGTGAATGGTTTAGATCCTATTACTTATCCACTTGTTCATTTATGTATTGGTGGAGTTGTCTTTGGTGCAGTCTTTATGGCTACAGATCCAGTGACATCACCATCCAGTCCATTAGGAAAAATTTTATATGGTATTTGTTTAGGATTCTTAACAATGATTATTCGTTTGAAAGCAAATTATCCTGAAGGTGTTTTATTCTCAATCTTAATTATGAATATGTTTACACCATTTATTGATTCAATGATTTTGGGAAGAACAAGTGAAAATACAACAAAACAATGGATAGCTATTGCATTAAGTTTATTAATTGCTGTAGCATGTGTCTTTGGTATTGGACAATCTTTGAAGAATCAATTAGAGACAGAAAAACAAGAAGCTATTAAGGCTGAAGAAGAAAAGAAAAAGAAAGAAGCTGAAGAAGCTGCTAAGAAACCAAAATGGAATGTTTTAAGTAAGATTAAGGGTGGATATTTAATGGAAACTTATGGATTTGGTGGTGAAGATAAACCAATGAAAGTTGAAGTTAAGTTATCTAAAGACAAAATTACTTCTGTAAAGGTTGTAGAATATACTGGAGAGACAGCAGGATATGGGTTAGATTTAATTGAAGGTAAATCTACAAATGAAAAAGCCAAAGCTTTCTATGATAAAGTATTGAAAAATGGAATTGCAGTGAAAGATGTTGAAGGCGTTGATACTGCAACAGGAGCTACAATGACAACTAATGGTATTATGAATGCTATTAAAGGTGCTATTGAAGCGTACGAAAGTGAGCCAGTTGTTAAAGGCAATGTATATACTTATACATTAACAGCTAAAGGATTTGGTGGAGAAAATAATCCAATGAAGGTTGAAGTTTCTATTGATAAAGCAAAATCACAAGTTACTTCTGTGAAAGTTGTTGAATATGCTGGAGAAACGGCAGGTTATGGTTTAGATCTTATTGAAGGAAAATCAACAAATGAGAAAGCCAAAGCTTTCTATGATAAAGTCCTTAAAGGTAAATTTGCAACAAAAGATGTTGAAGGTATTGATACTGCAACAGGAGCAACTTTAACTACTAAGGGTATTATTGATGCTATTAATCAAGCTATTGAGAAAGTGAATGCTATCTTAGTTCCTAATAAAGATGGTTTTTATGAAATCAAAGCGAATGGTTTTGGTGGAGAAAATAAACCTATGACTGTATTAGTTAAGGTTAATGGAGATAAGGTTACTGTAAAAGTAAAAGATTATGCTGGAGAAACAGCAGGATATGGATTAGATTTAATTGAAGGTAAATCTACAAATGAAAAAGCCAAAGCTTTCTATGATAAATATTTAAAATCATCATTTAGTAAGAAAGATATAGAAGGTGTAGATACTGCAACAGGAGCAACAATGACTACGAAAGGAATCGTTGAAGCAATTGAAAAAGCAATTGCTACAGCTAATTAGGAGGTAAGGAATATGAATAAAATAGTAAAATTAACTCTTTTCCTTGCAGTTGTTGCTGGACTTTCAGGAGCTGCTTTATCATTTGTTTATCAAATGACTGATCCAATTATTCAAGAAGCTGCTATTGCAAGTGAAAAAGAAAACTTAGTAAAAATATATACTTCTGGTGAAGAATTTAAAGCACTTGATACAGGTTTGGCTGATTATACTGCTTTACAAGGATGTTATGAAGCAAGCAGTGGTGGAACTGTAAAAGGTTATGTTTATAAATGTAGTGTCACTGGATATGGTGGAGCAAGTACTCCAATTGTTTATTTAGTTGCATTAGATCAAGATGGAACTTATAAAGGATATGAAGTGATTGATTGTAGTGGAGAAACAAGTGGCTTTGGTTCTAAAGTTGCTGAAGATAGTTTCAAAAATGGAATTGTAGGAAAAAATATTGGTGATTCTATTGATACAATTTCTGGAGCAACAATTTCTTCATCTGCTGTTGTTGATGGAATTAATCAAGCAACAGAACATTATAATGCTAATTTTAAATAAGGAGGGGACATAGATGAAAAAATTAGATATTTTCAAAAAAGGTTTATTTATTGAAAATCCAATCTTTGTTTTATTGCTAGGTCTATGTTCAGCCTTAGCAATTACAACATCACTTACAAATGCGATTGGTATGGGAATGGCTGTTACTTGCGTATTAATTATGAGTAATGTGATTATTTCTTTATTAAGAAATATTATTCCTAATGAAATTAGAATTCCTGTTTTTATTGTTGTTATTGCAACATTAGTTAAATGTGTTCAAATGTTAATGA
The DNA here is from genome assembly GCA_021768625.1 of Candidatus Stoquefichus sp. Classification (GTDB taxonomy): domain Bacteria; phylum Bacillota_I; class Bacilli_A; order Erysipelotrichales; family Coprobacillaceae; genus MGBC163490. Next base: position 12,469 of record JAETUM010000005.1, read on the forward strand.
ATGCATATACTCCAGCTTTATATGAATCACTAGGAGTATTCATTCCATTAATTGTTGTTAACTGTATTATTTTAGGTAGAGCTGAAAGCTTTGCTTCTAAAAATGGTATTGTTGATTCTTTATTAGATGCTTTAGGAATGGGATTAGGATATACTTTTGCAGTATTAGTTATTTCATTTTTTAGAGAACTTATTGGAACTGGTGGATTAAGTTTATATAATCCATTTGATGCAAGTCAAGTCATCTTTGATGTTAAGATTTTTGCAGATTATGCAGTTTCATTATTTACACAACCTGCTGGAGCATTTATGACTTTAGGTTGTATACTTGCTTTTGTTCAATTCTTAAAGATAAAAAAAGAAAAGAAAGCAAAGAAATTAAAAGAAGCGGAGGTAAAGTAGTATGGAATTAGTCAGTTTATTTATTGGATTAACTTTTGTTAATAATGTTGTGTTAAGTAAATTCTATGCTATTTGTCCATTATTAGGTGTTTCTAAGAAACCTAAAAATGCTTTAAACATGGGATATGCTGTTACATTTGTTATTTTTGTATCATCAATTGTGACTTGGTTAATATACAATTGTATATTAGTACCATTAAAAATTGAATATCTAGATTTAATTACATTTATCTTAGTAATTGCTTCACTTGTGCAATTTGTTGAAATGTTCTTAAAGAAAACAAGTCCAGAGATTTATAAATCAATGGGTGTTTATTTACCACTTATTACAACAAACTGTGCTGTATTAGGTGTTGCATTAGATAATATTAGTGCAGGATATAATTTAATTGAAGCTGCTGTAGCAGGTTTAGCTGTATCAATTGGATTTACAATTGTTATTTATATTTTCGCTACAATTAGAGAAAGATTAGATATTGCTAATGTTCCAGAAAGTTTTAAAGGAACTCCAATTGCATTAATCACTGCTGGGATTATGGCTTGTGCTATAGCTGGAATCGCAGGTCTTGTTTAATGAATATTTGGGCATTTGTTTGGATGGCTATTTTAGTAGCTGTCTTTATTGGAACATATTTATGGAATAAAAATACACCTCAACCAGAGGGGTGTGAAGATATGAGTGAATGTAGTGGATGCAATAATATTGCATGTGCACATCATAGTGCTCATCATGAGGAGGAAAAATAATGAACATTAGTGCTGTATTGGCTTTGGTTGTTATTGGAGCAGTACTTGGGTTGATTTTGGGAATTGCTAATAAGTATCTTATTGTAGAAGAAGATAATCGTATTGGTGATGTAACTGAAATGCTTCCTGGGGCAAATTGTGGAGCATGTGGTTATCCAGGATGTTCTGGTTTTGCAACTGCTTTGGTTGAAGGAGAAGCAAGCAAAGTATCTACTTGCTTAGTAAGTAATGCTGAAGCAAGAGAAAAAATTGCTACTTATTTAAATGAAACTCCAGGACCAGATGGAACAACTGTTAATGTCACAATTTAGTTAAAGAATTATAATAGGACTTGATTTCTTACTTGTTAAGAAGTCAGGTCTTTTTTATTTGTTTTCAATAATATGGTTTTATCAGATTATTTTAAAAAGTGCATTTTGTACAAGAATAATGCATTTTGTGCAGTGTGTATTCCTAATTTTGTCGAACTCCTTTATAGTTAATTATATATATTAAAGGAGGACAGATTAATGAAAAAAGTTTTAAAAGAATTACAAGATTATTGCTTAAAGGTGGTGTCAGGATTATTCTTATATGTAGGTATAACAACTGTTAACTCTTCATGTAATGCTATCTTTCATCAACCAGAAGAAAGCAAATCATTAGAACGTTTTAAAAATATCTAATGAATATAATTAATCAATTAATTGATCATAAGATTATTGCAGAAGAGGATAGGGATATATATGAATATGGATATGTTAATTTTAGATTATATGCTATTTTTCTCATATTTGTATTGTTAGGAAATATCATATTAAAGAATTATTTATATACGATCATATTTTTAATATGTGTATTTCAATTAAGAAGATTTAGTGGGGGATTACATTTAAGTGACTCAAAAAGTTGTTTGTTTTTATCAACAGTTGTCACACTTATTATTCCGATGCTGTGTCAATTTTATGATTTTAATATTATATATAAGTTATTCATTCAAGGTATTATGCTGTTAATATACATATTTCTTCCGGTCGTTGATACACGTAATAAAATTTTAAATGATAATGAAAAGGTTGCTTATAAAAGAAAGTTAATGATATATGTTTTTATTGATAATATCATTTTAATGATTTGTTTGTTGATGAAATTCAATGGTATATATATGGTTATTTTATATTCAATGCTTTTAGTACTTATATCTAATATTGTTGGTTTATTATTAAAAAAGATAAATATTATGTAAATTGATATGTTTTATGCATATCAATTTTCATTATTAAAAGGAGAAAACATGAAGGGAAAACAAATAAAGAGATTATTAATTGCTTTTGTTATTTGTATGATAGCTATAACTTCTGTGAAAGCATATGTGGATTATCATGCAAATGCAGTACAAGTGGATAATGGATATTATCCAAATGGAGAGTTTGGTAAATTAGACAAGAAGAAATCTCCTATTGTTAATATGACAATTTTATTAAAATTGTTAAATACAGCTAATTTTTGTGATGAAGATTGGTTTGAACAAGTTAGAGCATTATTATTTATTATGGGAGCTCAAGTTGATATGCATATTGAAGATGATGATGAATTTGTTCATGAACTGATGGTTAAACAAAAGAGAATCGTTATTGCTTTAAAGGCTATTGAGGGAAAATATCCAGCAACACAGGTAAAACTGGAAGATATTGACGAATTAGAAGCAGCATATAATGATTATCATGATTATTATTATCAACATTATAATATGGGAGGTGTTGATAATGAATAGAATGATGAAATCTATAAAAAAGGTATTACTTATTATTGTTACTGTTACTATTTTTATATCATCCTTTCAAATCTTTGGAGATGTTTATGCAGTAGAGAATAATAAGATTGATGATGAGAATACACATGGAGAATATAACAAAGATATTCAAGAAGAAGCGAGTCACCAAACGCAAATCAATAAAACAGATCCAGATGTTATTATCAAAGAACCAACAATTGTTGAGGACACAAGTCGTTTTGATGATGAGGATGAATTAATTAATGAAAGAACAGAAAATTCTAAAACATATCAGCTAGATTCTGGGAAATATGTTACAGAATATTATTTTCAACCTGTTCATAAAAAAGAGGGAGAAAAGTATGTTGAGATTGATAATACTTTGGAAAAACAATCAAGTTTTTTTAGAAGTGCTCAATCATCATATTCTAATAAAGATGGCTTATATGATTTTCAAGTGAATAATGGTTATATTGAAATAAGTGATTCAAATGATCAAATATTAACTATGATTCCAGAAGGAAATTTAAAGAATTTTGCAGTGAAAGAAAATGTTATTTTATATTCTTCAATATTAGATAATGTTGATCTTGAATATAGAGTTGAATCAAATTATATTACTCAAAATATTTATATAAATGGACAAGTCAATATTGATAGATATTCATTTCAATTAAATGGTGATCATTTCATTGCTGAAGTTAATGAAGAAGGGAATTTAGTTTTAAAGAAGGATACAGAGGTTATTTATACTTTTTTAAAACCATATTTAAAAGATAAAGAAGGAGTCAGAAATGAAGAAACTTCATATGAAGTAAAAAAGAATGATGGTGGATATGAAGTCACAATTGTTTTTAACGAGAAATGGTTGAATAAAAGTCAATTGGTTTATCCAGTTGCTTTAGCAAGTCAAGTAGAAGTGAATAATGCTGATGTTACAGAATTAACGTCTTCTTATATTCGTTCTGGTAGACCAGAGATAACAAGTCAATATTCTGATTTATTTGTAGGATATGATGATAATTATTATGGTGGTCAGGGTAGTGATATTAAAATAGCCAGAGCATTTATTTATTTTAAAATGCCTGATATTGGAAAGAATCAAAGAATAGAAAGTGCAAGTTTAAAATTATATAAAGAACAGGACTTAGCTGATAACGAACTTAATGAGATTGATGTTTATAGTACAAATTCATATGTTGATCCAAGTACAGTGAATTGGAATAATCAGCCAAAGGATAAAACAAAAATATCAACCAAAGCTTTTACAAAGCCTAAAGGATGGAAGACTTTTGATATAACAAAACATGTAGAGAGTTTGATGAAAGGTGAGAAAAGAACATTAGTTTTACAAGTTACAGATGAAAGTTCAAAATATCATTGTAATGTTTTCAATACAGAATCATCAGCTTATTTACCAAAAGTAGAAATTTATCATAGTGATGATTATGATATAGATCCATCATTAGATTTAGAAAAATTTGATAACACATTAAGAGTTTATGCAAAAGATGGACAATATTTTGAAGCATTAAGTATGGAAGGAATAGCAAAGCCATATTCAAGTGTTCATTTTGATTTATATGCTAAAACAGGTGAAAAAGATTATTCTCTTATAAAATCATTAAATGCTGAGGACAAAGCTTCGCCTTATTTTATTGATCCCATACATATCAGTCATCCAATCAAAGATGTTCAACAATACAAAAAAGAAGAGGTCAATTATACAACAAAGTATTTAAAATTTGGAGATATTCCAAAGTATGATACATTCTATGAATATAGAATGAAAGTAGAATACAATGGCAAGAAATCTACAAAAACATTAATAACAGATGGTTTTATCTTATATAAAGTCAAATTGGGAGATAATCTTAAAACAATCGCTTCACATTATGGATTAAAAACAAATCAAATTATGAAAGATAACAATATGAAATCTTCTAAGATTAAAGAAGACGATGTTTTATTCTTAAGATTTGCAAAAGATAATCCTAAAATACCAAAAGATGTCTATAAACCGCCAGTTAGAATCAGTACATATCAGGCAAAATATGTTTATAGAGGACCATCATGTTATGGATCATGTTCAGCAGGGGATCCAGTGAATACAAGTATTGGAAATTTCTATCATGAATCAAAAGATTTCACAATGACTGATTTTGATGACTTGTTTTTAAGCAGAGTTTATAACTCTTATGGGGAAGATAACTCATCTATTTTCGGTATGAATTTCTCTAGTAACTTTGAACAATATATTACCTATACAAAAGAAGATAATATGTTATTTTTTAGAGGTGATGGGAAAATATTAGAAATTTCTAAAAAAGATGGGAAATATCAACCAAAGCTATCTGATAAGATAAAGGTTAAAGTTAATGATAAAACAACAGAGATTTATGATAAAACAGATGATATGACTTATATTTTTAATGAATATGGAATGTTATATCAAATCAGAACACATAATGGTTTTATCTCTCAAATTTATTATGATGATTATGGAATGATTGATTATATTCAAATAGGGAAAAAGAAAGTTAACTTTGAATATAATTCATATCATTTAGTGAAGTCTATAACATTACCAAATGATACCAAGATCCAATATGTTTATAATGCAGATAGGCAGTTAACTGAATTCATAGATGCGAATGGAAATAAAGAAAAATATGCTTATGATGAAAATGGAAAAATAAAAAGCATTACAGATAAAAAAGGAGCTGTTCTAGCTAATAACACGTATGATCAAAATGGTGTTGTTTTATCACAAAAAGATGCAAATGGAAATCTTGTAGAATTTTCCTATAATACTGGTTCTACAAAAGTAACTTATAATGGGAAAGAAAGCGAAACATATGCATTAAACAGTGAATATAAGGTCTCTCGTATTTCTTATTCTGATGGAACATCAAAGTCATATACATATGATGATGCAGGTTATTTGACTTCTGAAACAGATGAAAAAGGACAAAAAACAACTTATACATATGATAGCAATCACAATTTAACAGTCCAAGAAAATCCAGATGGAACAAGTGAAAAGTATACATATGATAGTCAAGGAAATGTGACATCAATCACAAATAGAGACGGTACAAAAGAAACATATCAATATGATAATAACAATAATCTTATTTATAAAGATAATAGTGATAGTCAAGGTATTCATTATGTTTATAATGATAAGAATTTAGTTATTAAGGAAACAAATGCTTTAGGAGTTTCTAAAGATTATGAATACAAAGACAATCAAATTGTTAAAATAACACATAGCAATGGACTTGTAGAATCTTTTGTCTATGATTCAATGGGAAATGTTATCAAGGAATCTGATAATAAAGGACGTTCTACAAGCTATGTTTATGATAACAATAATCAGATTATCCAAAAAACAGATAGTTATGGAAATAGTGAATATTTCAAATATGATGGAAATGGCAATGTTATTGAATCTATTGATAAATTAGGTTCAAAGATTACAAATACATATGATAAGAATAATAATCTTATCAAGACATCACAAGGTGGTCTTTCAACATCTAAGACTTATGATTATAAAAATAGAATGATCAGTGAAACGGATGAAGAAGGAAATACAGTTCGTTATGTTTATGATGTCAAAGATCAAGTTATTCAAGAAATAGATAAATATGGAAATATAAAAACAAATGAATATGATGTTTCTGGAAATCTCATAAAAACAACTGATGAAAAAGGGAATACAATAACATATACATATAAAAATGATCAAGTCATCAAAGAAACAGACTCTTTAGGTTTAACAACATCATATGAATACGATCAATATAATCGTGTTATTAAAGAAATCAATCCTCATAATAAAGTCATAACAACACAATATGATAGTCATGGAAATATTATAAAGACAGTCAATGAAAGAGGATTAATAAATACCAAAACATATGATCAATATGATAGATTAGTGAAAGAAGTTAATGAACAAGGAATAATAATTACTTATACATATGATAAGTATAATCAACTTATTAAGAAGCAAGAAGATAACAAAGTAACAACATATGAATATGATGTTTATGGAAATCAAGTTAAAGAAACAGATACTTATGGACATACTCAAACAAAACAATACGATAAGTTAAATAGATTAGTGAAAGAAACGGATGAATTATCTGGAACAACAATTCATAAGTATGATGCACAAGGAAATGAAATTGAAACAATTGATGCAAATGGACATTCACAAAAGAAAGTCTATAATACAGATAGTTCATTAATGAAAGAAATAGATGCATTAGGAAATGAAACAATTATTTCTTATGATTCATTAGGAAGAGTATCAAAGCAAACAGATGCATATGGAAATATAACTTCTCATACATATGATAAGTATGGAAATGTTCTTTCAACAGCTATCAATGATAAAGTCATTGAAGAAAAAGCATATGATCAATATGGAAGAGTTGTTCAAACAACACAATTAAACAATATTGTTTTCACAACATATGATACACATGATCGTATTCTTAAAGAAGAGAACAAGACAACAGGTCTTATTACAAATAATGAATATGATAAGTATTCTAATGTTATAAAAACATATGATAATGGTGAAAAAGAAGAAACATATATCTATGATGACTATAACCAACTTGTATCATCTACAGATGCATATGGAAGAACATCTACAAATGTATATGATAAGTATGGACAAGTCATAGAAAAAGTTAATGAAGCGAATGAAAAGACACTTACTCAATATGATAAGTATGGAAATATAATCAGTGAAACAGATCATTTAGGATTAAAAACACAATACCAATATGATTTACTTCAAAGAAAAACAAAAGAAATTGTTAATAATGAAAAAACATTAACATATACTTATGATGCAAAAGGACAGTTGTTAAAGACACATGATTCTTCAACGAACACAGTAACGTCAAATACATATGATGCAGTAGGTAATGTCTTAACATCAACAGATGCATTGAATCATCAAACAACATATGTTTATGATGCTAAAAATAGAGAAATCAAGACAACTGATGCACTAGGGAATAGTACTTCTAAAGTTTATGATATTTATGATCATGTCATTAAGGAAACAGATGCATTAGGAAATAGCAAACAAACAAAGTATGATGTTTTTGGTAATGTTATACGAGAAGTTGATGAAAGAGGATTTAAGACAGAATATAAGTACAATGACAATCTTCAAAATATTGAAATTATTGATAAGAAGGGAAATTCTTCAACATTTACTTATAATAAACAAGGATATCTTTCAAAACAAACAAATCAAAGTGGATATTCAACATTATTTGAATATGATTTATATGGACAAAAAGTTAAGGAAACAGATCCTAATGGAAATATAAGTACTTTTGAATATGATAAGTTAGGGAATGTTGTTAAGGAAACAATTCCAAACAAAATAACAGTTCATCAATATGATGAATTAGGAAGACTTATTTCTACTCAAGAAAATGATGTTTATAAGATTCAAAATACATATAATGATAAGAATCAAGTGATTGAATCAACCAATGCAATGAATTATAAAACATTATATACTTATGATATATATGGTAATGTTTTAACAGAGGATTTTGCAGGATATAAGACAATGAATACTTATGATCTTCATCAAAATCTTATTAAGAAAGTTGAAAATGATCTTAAAACAACAACATATACATATAATGCATTAAATCAAGAAATAGAAACAAAGATTAATGATGTTATTCAAACAAAGAATCAATATGATGCTGTTGGAAATATCATTTATAAGTATGAAGAAGGAGTACAAACAAAATATACTTATGATAAACTCAACAGACAAAAAGAGATCTATTTTAATGAACTGGATGATAGAAGTCAGTATGTATTGGTAGGTTCTTACCAATATGATGAAACTGGAAATATCATAGAAGTGAAAGATGCATATAATCATGTTGTTAAACGTTCATATGATGCATTTAATCAGTTAATATCTGAAACAAATGCGAATGGATATACAACAAAGTATGCTTATGATAAAGTAGGAAATATTGCAAAGGTACAAGATCCAAAAGAAAGAGTTGTTGAATATCTTTATGATGGAAACAATAATCAAATTAAAAAGATTATTAATAAAAAAGAAGCTGTTTATGAATATGATGAAAATAATCATATGATATCTTCAAAAGATGAATATGGTTTAAAAGAAAAATATCAATATGATATTGATGGTAACTTGTTATCATATACAAAGAATGATGGAACAACTATCAAATCAACATATGATGCTGAGGGTAACCAATTAACTGAAGGAGATAGACAATTTACTTATAATGCCTTTAATCAAGTCCTTACAGCTAAATACAAGGGAAAAACAACATCCTATGAATATGATAGCCTCAATCATTTAAAGAAGGTTACAGACACAAAGAATCAGGTTGTAGAATATACTTATGATGTTTATGGGAATAAAACATCAATGAAGTATAAAAACAATACGATCACCTATACTTATAATCAATTCAATAAGATTGACAAAGTATCACAAAACGGGAAACAATTTGCATCATATACATATGATGCAAGAGGAAATACTTTAACTTTCACAAGAGGAAATTATACAACAACATATGAGTATGATAACCTTTCAAGAAGAACAAAGTATACGCATCAAAAAGGAAATGATATATTATCAACATATGAATATAAGTTTGATCCAAACAATAATATCATTTCAGAAACAATTAATGGGAAAACAAATACTTATACATACAATGAAAATGATGAACTCGCAACATCATCTAAATATATCAATAACAAAGCTATTCAAACAACATATCAATATGATGTATTTGGAAACAAAATAGAAAAGACATCAGATGGAACATCTAAAGTCTATAAGTATAATGATAAAAATCAATTAACAAGTATCAATGATTCTTCAAAAGGATTAACCACAATCTATTATGATAAAAATGGAAATATGAGAGATATCTACTATGCTGGTGGATTTATAGAACATTATACATATGATGAATACAATCAATTAACAGAGCTTAAAACAAATAAAATATCTATCTATACATATGAATATGATGCCCAAGGTGATAGAATATCACAAAAGGCAGAAACAAAAGATAGATTTGAATATGGTTCAAAATATGAAGATACATGGTATGATGATCTTTCACAGATGGGTATTGAAGAAATCGAAGATATGCTTCAATCAATGGATAGTCATACAGCCTTTGATAATCTTAGACATGTTGTGAAGAATAGAGGAGCATGTAAAGGGAACTTTGGAAAAGATAATGTCAATGATATTGAATATGGAACTCCATCAAGAATAGAAAACTTCACAAGTGATTATCTATTAGATAAGAGCGAAGAGTATACACAGATACTTGCTGATAATGATAAGATCAATATCTATGGTGAAGAAAGAATAGCCACAAATCAATGGAGTACATATAACTATTATATGACAGGGCTCAATGAGAGTGTTTATACGACAACAGAAACAACATCATGGAGTGAAAAGCTTACAGATATTGAATATACAGATACAGGCTTAACAGACGACATAGACAAAGGCTATGCATATAATGGAGAAGCTAAGGATGTATCAGGACTTATCTATCTTAGAGCAAGGTACTACAATCCTCGTATAGGACAATTTGTACAGATAGATACATATACAGGAGAAGATGAAAACATTGCTTCACAGAATAGATACTGTTATACTATAAATAACCCATATAAGTATGTGGATTCTAGTGGACATATGATATTAGAAGCTATTCTTGCATTTATAGCTAAGCATGGTGTAGAACTTGCAATATTATTTTTTGGAACAGTTTTAGTAGCAGAGGCAACTAAGAAAAAGGATATTAATTTTGAAATACCATTGCCAACAATAAGTATACCAAAACCTACTTTAAAAGATGTTACTAAAAATATAGTGAAAACTGTAGTAAGAAAAAATCCTATAGTTGCAGTTGCAGCAGTAACAGGTGCTGGAGTAGGAGTGTCTCTGGCAGGCAGCACTTCTACAGCCTTAAAGAAAATTCCTCAGCCATGTCCTGATGGATTAGGATGGAATAAGATTCCTAAAGATATATTGCCATATATAGGGGGCATTATAGGTGGATATGCTTTTGTAAATGAATTTTTAAGTAAATTGCATCGAATAAGAAGATATAAAACTGATCAGGAACATCATATTGTGCCACACAGTGCTTGGGATGAATGTGGAAGTGTTAAGCATGATTTCTATCTAAATATTCCTAGAGAAGTTTTGGATAGAAATCTTGTCGGTAAAGTTCAGGATAGTAATAATAAGGTTATGATTTCTAATATGGTGCATAGATATATTCATACTAAATTATATTATCAATCTTTATATTATAATTTAGATAAAAAGTTGCTAGGTGAAAGGTTTGCGTATCAAGCAAAAGTGATTTTAATATTAGGTAAGTATCGTATGATTTTAAAAGGATTATCTGACACAGTAAAGAAATTACTTTTATAAAAGATAAAGGGTAACATGATTACCCTTTATTCAAAGGAGAAAATATGGAAAATTATAAGTTAGTAAATGCTAATATTTATTGTTGTTCTAATAAATACTATGTGATAAAAAAGAATTATAAATTATATGTATATGATTATGAACATTATCTAGTGTTTGAATCAAAGCCTATCAAAAATATTATTTATGGAAACTTTGTGAGTGATGATCTTGTCTATTTTGGCATGACAGTTAAACGTCTTATTTACAGATTGGATATTAAAGAAAAAAAGCTTGAAAGAATAAAATATACAAATTTTTCATATCCAGATGCTCGCAGAATATTTGGTATTGATGATAAAATCTATATTTTTTATAATGGTTCTGAGAGTGCAGACAGTCCTTATGTATCTGCGTTGGCAGTTCTAAATAAAGAAACATCACAAATAGAGGATAACTTAATCCTTCCAGATAATATGATATCTTGGCAAAATTTATTCACTATTGATAAAAAGATATATCTAACCTCTATTTATGGAAAGTTTGATGACATATACTATAATTATTATTTATACGAAAAAAGTGATAAACTAAAAATTATTTCTGAAATGTCCACACTTGATTATGAAACAGAGATTGTTGTTTCTGATAATGAAAAGTATTTGATTATTGCTAGTGTATATTCAATGACACATTTTGGAGAAATTCTTATTTATGATTTATCAAAAAATTGTATTATAGATACAATTATGTATGAACATGTAGCAGAGTATAGAACAATTTATCATTCATTTCATTACAATAACAAGGATTATGTTATTTTTCAGGCTAATCCAATATATTGTACATGGAAAGATGATTTATGGCATACGTATCTATATTCAATACAAGATAAAAAGATTGTCGCAAAGTATTCATCAACATTTTTAATAAGATATATTCAAAAGGCAAAAACAATGATAGTAGAAACTGCAAATTATTATAAAAGATCTGAATTTTATACAGTGGATGATCAAAAGGAAAATCTATTTGAAGTATTAGAGAAAGTTCATAAAAATGTAAAAGTAAAGTCAAAAAAGATCAAAAATGATGCTTACTTTAAAGAATGTCCATTTCAAACTAATAAGCTATATAATGAATATAGTGAAAAAGAGGCAGAAGAGTTTTTTCAATCATTTATAGAAACTATAGATGAAAGAATAGATTGTTTGTTTAAGGTAATGAATCGTTTAATGAATATCTCATTAGAATATGATTACGAAACCTTTGAAAGAGTTATTGATTGGTATTTTAGCGTGTTTAATATGAAGTTCTATATTCCAGAAAATCTAAATCAGACCATAAAATTAACGATAACAGACAGTTTGTTATATGATTATCAATTTACAGATCTAACATATACAACAATGGCGTATGTAGGAACGTATATAGGAAAAATGATACAGTATCACGATCCAAAATCAATGTGGAAACTAGATATAGATAAAAACAGTCAAAATTATCATCAGCTATACATAGAAAGAACAAACAGACAAAAGATTTATCCTTTAGTATATATGGAAACAATATCCAGATGTTTGCTTGATAGAAAGTCTTTTAATTTAAAGGAGATATTTCAATTTTAATAAAAGAAAAATAAATATATTACGAAACTAAATTATTTAATGCCAAAGAAAAATAAAGTGTCATGTCATATGATAATCTTTATATATACATGAGATATAGACAATGTTTTTGCTATATGGGTACAAGAAAAAAAGCAGAATCTTATCTAATAAGGGCATATCAAATGGCAGGGATGAAGTGTTTGAACCTGAAGATGATTTATTTAAAGAAATGGCAATGAAAGAAGAACAAGAAGACAAACAGGAAGAGGAGTAGGATGTAGAATTTGATGATATGTTTAGATTACCTTTAGAATATACCTTCTTAGAAAAAATATATGGAATTACAATTTTATGGAATCTTATTAACTGAGAAAAGTATATACTAATTATAGTGATCTTTTTGAACAAATTCTTAAAGAACTTTATGAAAATGGATAAAAGAAACAAACAGTTAATAACAGATATAAATACAGTATCATATGAAGAATACATGTCACCATCAGAAAACTATTTTCTAACAATTGCTAATATGAATATGAAGATTTATAATGTTTTGAATAAAGAATTGAAAGTTGTTAAAGAGAAATATGTCAGTCAAGTATGTATTACGAAGGATGATAAGCACTTGATTTATAGTAAAACGAATTCTGCAATGCTATATATATATACGATATAAAAAATAATTGTGTAAAAAATAAAAAAATTTTAAAACGAGGTGCAGAAATCAAATTTATTATTCAAGCAGATAAATATCATATTTTAATAGGACTAGTTAATTATAAGAAAAATATAATATATGATGATTTATATAGATTTGAATATAGTGTTTATCTATATGATTTGAGAGATAATTCTATTTTGGAGTTTGTTCTAGATGATAATTTAGAACTTGATGATTTTCCAATTATATTTAATGATATTGTTTATATACCATGTGCAAAATTAAATTATGAAAGAAAATGGATGATGTTTAGCAATAATGAATTAAAATCTTTAAATCAATCAATAGAAATTTTAGATACTTGTAATCATATAGAAATATCTAAGCATGAGAAATATATGGCATGTAGGTATGATGATCATATTGATTTATATGATATAAATGAAATGAAGATTGTACAAGTTATAAGGAAAACAAAAATTAAAGACGATTTTGAAGACGAAGCACTGAGAAAAGCATGTAGAGGACATTTTGGAATAAATAGAGAGAATCAAGAGGTTTATTATTCGATATGTGAAAATAAAATAGATATATATAATTTTGAAACTAATCAATGGAGTTCTATTATTGTAGATTGTAATACTTATATAATGGATTGTTTAATTTCATTTAATAATAATCAGATATTTTTTAGAATACCAGATATAGTACATTGCTATTGTCATATATGTGATTTAAATAATTATATATGATTATTCTTGTAGGAAATAAATTAAATTTTTAATTGAGAGAGACTTTTATAGTATGTTTGCATTATGATGAAAATAATTGTCTTAATTAATGAAATATAACTTAATTGATGGTATACATGTAAGAATCAAGTGATATACGCAAAATCTGTAAATTACTTTATTATTCATATGAAGAGTCAACTATTGAAATTGACTCTTGCATTATTATTAGATAAATGTTATCTCTTACAAAGAAGGAGAGTAGTTAAATTATGGATTTAGAGAAAATAGAGTTTAAGCAGTTATTTAATATTTTAAAAAATAATCCAGAAACTTTTTTATTAAGGAATGATATTGTTTTACTTCATCAATTTTTAATAGGTGCTTTAAAAATAAATACAAATCAAAAAGACAAGCAGCTATTTAGTTTGTTTAGTTGGAATAATTTTCATTTTTATGAACAAGCATATTTAAAAGAAATAGGGCTATTAAACCAAATAAAGTATTCTGCAGCTTGGAGCGAAGAACTAAAGAGTGTATGTAATTCGGAAGAAGAGTCAATTGATTTATTTTTTCATATTTTAGACCAATTCGTAAAAGATTTTTATGAAGGGTTGGTTCCTGATGAAGCATTTTTAGTCCCCATAAGTGAAAGAAGTGAAAAAAATATAGGAAGATATCTTTGGCCAGAAGATATGGAAAATGGAAAAGAGGGGTTACATAAATAATGAATATTGAAAACTTAGTATATATGATCAAAAAGAGACCTGGAATGTTTTTAATAAGAATTGATATTAAATGTTTATATCAGTTTTTATATGTTTATTTTTTTGTAAAATATGATAATTATGTAGATAATTTAATGAACAAATTTTTTTGGAATAATTTTCATGATTTTTCTGTGAATTATATTAGTCAAAAAAGAATGAATTATAGTAAATCAAGTGATAATTGGTGTTATGAAATAAGAAACGTGTGTAACAATGAAGAAGAGGAATTAGAGTTGTTTTTTGCTATTTTTAAAGAATTTATGGATTGTTTTTATAAAGTTAAACTTAATAAATAAAGTAAGATGTATGTGATGTAAAAAGGATAATAGCAATATGTTTATTAAAAATGAAAGAATTTTCAGATAAAATAAATGAAAGATATTATCTTATTATGAAATTGTAACTATACATTGTGAAGAAAAAGTAATAGGATCAATTAATATTTTAAATTATGGAAAATATAAAAAGTTATTTTAACCTTAAAGTAATGTGAAAAAGGGATATAAAATGGAAGATAAGCTGATAAAAATAAAAAATGAAAACTTTGAAAAAGTAATTTTAATTGTATTAATAGGAATTCTAGATTCTTTAAAAAATCATGTGATATCAATAGAAGAAGCAGAGAGGATTATTTTTTCTCCTTATATGGAGAATAGGCTAAGAAGAGATAATGTTAGAAGTGAAATTATTGATATTATTATTTGTGGATGTGAACTTGAAGATATTGAATCCTTACTACCAGAAGAATTAGATAAAAATATAAATGATTTATTAAATAGAACAATAGTACTTTTAAAACAATATGAGAAAATAGATGATAATTTTTGGATTCGTTAATAATAATTATATTTTAAATTGTTATTACTATTTGAAAATTATCAAAGAATTTGTATATATAGATAATATGATTTTCATGAATTTAAGCTTATAGATTTAAATACTAGCAGCAGATGTTATATTGAAACCAATAAAATGGGCAGCAAAGAGTGTGATAGAGGCAGCAACAGCAATAGTCAAGAAGATACCAGACTTTGCATCAAAGGTATGTAAATTTCTTAAGTCTGTACCATCAAAATTGCCAACATGGTTATTTGATAATAAAACAGTTAGATTCGTAAAAAAAGAGTGTTATGCATTTGCAGAATATATAAATAGGTTATTTAAAAAATGCAATGAAGAAATATCTAAACATTTTATACGTAGTGAAGTTACTAAAAATCTTAAAGATTATGTTCTAAAGAATCATTGTCTTAAGAAAGTTTTACAAGAAGTAAAATATGTTCCAATAGAAAGATTAGCTAGAAAAAGCTTTTTTAATCCAAAATGGATCAAAGAACAAGTTTTAGATGCTACAAAATACGCATATAATTATGCTATAAATTCTGGGAAAAAGAGGCATATTGCTTTAAAGTACAAGGGAAAAATTATTAATGTATTTGTTAAATCATCTGGAGAAGTGGACACAGTTTATGGGACCTATAAATATACAGCAAAACAATTAATGAAAATGGCAGGAAGAAAATAAATGTTTAAATTAGAGTATCAAATTTTTGAAACTGATGAAGAATTAAATAAAAATATAGATTTGATGAAAAAAGAAGGTATGAATACTATTTATGGATATATACTACTTACATTTAATTCAAATGAAATAGGAGATTTAATTTCTAATTATGGAATTATTAATCCAAATTTGGAAGAAAATGAGATGTATTTGTATGAAGAAAATTTATGCTGGTGGTTTGATACATTATTACGAGTGACAGAATTATTAGATGATTATGAATATGTACGTTTTAAGGAATTAGAATCTTTAGATGCGTGGGTATCATTAGAAAAAGATAATAAAAAATTAAAAGTGATTAGTTTTTACTATTATGATAGGAAAACTCCAGATGTGATTAGTACAGAGAAAATACATAGTGATGATGTTGAGTTTCGCGAAGAAATTGATATAGAAGAATTTAGAAATAATATAATCATAAAAGTTAAAAAATTTATTAAAGAATTAGAAGAAATAAATCCAGATTTACTTCAATTAAGTGAAGTTGTAGAATTACTAGAGTTTATTTCATAATAAAATTGTAACCATATAACAATAGAGATATATTATAAGAAGAAAATGATATGTGAAATCAAGTTATATTAAAATCTTTGATTAATAGCTATGTGGATAGCCAACCACCATCTCACTTTAAACCTAGTCCATTTCAATGTGATAAATCAATTAGGAAGTATACAAAAAGGAAGTTAAAGAATTGTTTGAAATATAATAATCTCTATTTTTAATAAAGTATAAAACAATTCAAGTCAAGAAAACCAATAATAATCTTCCTCAAAATAATGGAGTGGTAAAACCACAACCACAGACATGTTACAGTAGAGATCAATCATTAGACGCATTACAAATTGTATTAGATTTAATAGGATTTTTACCAGGATTAGGAGATATATGTGATGGAATAAATGCAGTTATTTCCTATTTAAGAGAGAATTATGTAGATGCACTTATATCAGTAGGTTGCATAGTATTCTCTATGGTAGCAGATGTTATATTGAAACCAATAAAATGGGCGGCAAAGAGTGCGATAGAGGCAGCAACAGCAATAGTCAAGAAGATACCAGACTTTGCATCAAAGGTATGTAAATTTCTTAAGTCTGTACCATCGAAATTGCCAACATGGTTATTTGATAATAAAACAGTTAGATCCGTAAAAAAAGAGTGTTATGCATTTGCTGATTATATTACAAAATTATTTCAAAATCTCAAGGTTTGGGAAATCAAACCTATTCCACGTGGAAAAGAAATAGAGAAAGTTTTAGCAAAAACAAAATATTTATTTCATGAGCATGTAGGAAAACTTGCAGGAGGTTATTTCCCAGCTTTTGATTTTATAAAAGGTAAAAAAAGTATTAGTGTCAAAAGCTTAAACATGGGTGTAGGAAAATATACTGATCCTGATAAAGCTATAAAACAAATCAATAAATATGTAGACGATCTTATAAACAGTAAAACAAAAATTAGTAATTTGAAAAGAGGAAAAAATGATAAGACGGTTCAAAAATGGTTGAAAAGAGCCGCAGATGTTACCGAAAAGCAATTAGATATATATGTACCAAAAGGAACGTCTCACTTGATTGATAAGAAAAAAATTAAAAGCGGGAAAAAAATAGTTATTAATATTATTGAATATGGAAGGTAAAATTATGTATGAGAGAAATAGAATAGGAATTGAAATATCATTTAAAACAACAGATTTTATGAAATCAACATTTATTATAGATATGTTAGAATTGGTTGATTTTAATGAGAAATATGAATTAAAAAAATGTTGGGGAAATATAAAAGGAAAATATTTAAAAAAAGAGTTGTTTCATATATTTAAAGATATTCCTTTCTATTCTCCTCATTTAAGATTTTTGTTTGAATGTAATGATATTGAATTGGAAATATGTAATTCATGGATTTCTGGATTTAGTCATATAGATATTAGAGGATTAGAAAAAATTAATATTGTCTTAGATGTTCTTCAAGAATTATGTCAATATTTTAAGAATAATTTTTTCTCGATTTTATGTTATGACTTAGAGTTTATGTATAAACAAAGTGTAGAATCTCCTTATGAGAATTTTATTACTGATTTTCTTGGTTTGTCTTTTACTGAATATAATGCTGGATATATATTTGATAATTATGGTATATCATTTGGCTCTTGTTGGAAGATGTATTATGGAAAATACTTTTATGATTTTATTCCTAAAGGAAAATTATTATCTTTTCATGATGGATATCAAAACTATGAAGAAGATGGCATTGTTAAAACAACATTATTTGAAAATCCTTTCGAGTCATCTAAAACAGAAAATATGTTAGTTCAGAAACAATATAAGAAAAAAATGAATTTTAATTATTTTAATAAATATTTGAGAAAAAATTGGTATCATGTTGAAGAAAACAATACGGATTATTTAAAAGGATATGAGGATGAAAGATGTTATTATATAGAAGATAAACCACAAAATAAGTATATTATAGATTTATTGTCTGGAGAAACTTTGATATTAAAGAAGTATAAAAAATCAGTATTTTATTTCATGGATGATGATTTAGGGGTAGGAGAATGTTATGCAATATTCTTATATATAAATGATGGGAATTTTCCAAAGGATACAAGTATAGAAGAACCACCTGCTAGATTAACAGTAATGGCAAAGTGGACTAATAAAAGTATTAAAGAAGATGCATTAGAAAATGGATATAAATATAAAAGAATAAGTTCTTCTCATTATGTAATGGAAAAAGAAGATGAAAAGAGTATTATCATTAGACATCTTTATACTACAAAAGAAGAAGAGGAATATGAAATAGATTTAGAAGTAACAAAATCTAAATTAACAGAAGAAGAGCTTGCTAATGTACTAGATGAATATAATAAAATGATAAAATCAAAGAGAGTAAGAGGTGTCGAATAATGTTTTTTAAGAAAAAGGAAGAATTTAAAGAAGAAAAAATTGAAGGTGATTTTGTAACTTTTAAAGTATCAATAAATGAGAATCCATCAATAAATCGTCAACAAGATCCATTATATAACAAACATTTATATACAATTGAAAAAGACTATGGTTTTAAACCAACACCTGTAGATGAAAGTAAACCTATTGAACAGTATACAAAGAAAGAAGCAGAATTGATGTTTGAATGGTATTTAGATGATTTACCAAAAAGAACAGAATATCTATTTGATTATATCAATAGGACAGAATCAATAGAATTAAAATACGATTTCGAAACATTTAAAAAAGTTATGAAATGGTTTGAAAACAATATAACTGTTACATATAAAAGTGAAAAAGAGATGGATATAGAAAGAAATTTAGCTCCTGAAATTGCTAGAGGACATATTCCCAATTATGAATTTACAGAAGATACATTATTATTAATAGTAGTTATTGGTGGATATTTAGGACAAGTTATGATACAAGAAATACTAAATACAAAATGGATCATAGATAAGTATAAGAAAAGTCCTACATATAACAGAGCAGTTATAATAAAGGAAAGTGGGTTTAAGCTTCCGATAACAACAATCATGGAAAACTTTTCTAGATGTATCGTTGAAGGAATAGATGTAGGCATTGATGAAGCTATAGAATCGTGGTGTTTATAGATAGAAAAATTATTTAGAGAAGTTTGTTTTTAATTGATTTTGATTTAAGAAATGGTGTTAATAATTTATAGATACAATTGAACAGAAATTATTGTTTTTAATTATTTTTAATAATTATTTGAACCTCTCGCATTTATTGTACTTAGGGAGCTTTAAAATATAAAGGAATAGAAAGCAAGTATAAATTTTATTTAGACATAGCAAGATCAGTTATTATTACTCATTTTCAGTTTATAAATAATCCAGTTAATCTTATATATATTCCAAAACAATTACATAAATATTGTCATACTGAAAAATATTATTGGTCGATAAGAAGTAATTTTAAGATAACAGATAAAGTATCTTTGAGAAAAAATTATGTAGCAGTAAAGCTAGGAAAGTATAGAACAGCATTAATGTGGTTAGGAAAATTTGTGAAATAGTTATTTTTATTCAAAATCAGATGAATGTTATGAATATAATGATATTACTAATATCACATAATTTAATATATCATACAATACAGAAACTTATTTTGAAAAAAATTATAATCCATTAGAAGATAGCTATTATAGAGTTATGCCAGACAAGCAACATACTATGCAAAGATGGAGTTATGCATATTTATGCGGTGATGAGGAAAAGGTGTTGAATGAAGAAACGTATCAAGTTTTATTTGATTGGTATAAGCAGGAAGGCATTAAAAATATTGGATATGAAGATGAGCAAATGATGGATGCATGTGTTGGTCCAATTGGATATCAAGAAGTGTTAGATATTATAACAAAAGTTGCTTTTAGAATTCAAAAAGAAGATGATTTTTTATAAAAAACCTGGTTCAATGTTATTGTGTGCATGGTGTGTGTAAAGAAATTGCCCAAGTTAGTGATAATATTAATCCAAGAGATTGGATACCTGATAAAAATATTATTAATCCATATAAACCGTAATTAAGGAGTGATTTATTTATGAGATTCAAGAAGTTTTTGAAAGATATACCATTAGTAGATTTAAAGGGAATGGATTTATGTAGTATTATTTCTTTTAAAGAAAAATTATTATCATTAAATAAAAAAGAATTGTATGTTTTGAATGAATCTTATATTTTAGCACCATATTATATTTCAAATAATCGAATATATGAATTGTATGAATTTGATTTATATATATCAAATGAGTTTATGGATGTATATAGTTATTTAGAAAATAAAGCAGTTAATACAATTGAAAATATATCACAGGATATAATAGATAGAACAAAAAAATGTTTTATAAGTGTATACAACAATAATGAATATAATATATATCAAGAACTTAAAGACTATCTAGAATTTATAACAAATTCGCAAGAATTTTCTAATAGAGTAGAGGAGGCTTATAGTTAAAAATTCGATAAGCAAAACATTTATTTTGAAATATATTAAAGTTTAATAATAGATTTCAATACAAAATATTTAAATATGAGGAACTAACAAAGCAATTTTTAAACATAATATTAAAGAGTTTAAGACTTAATATTGATAATGAAAATATATTAAAGGATTTTCATTGTTTTATGGAACATTATTTAGAAGATATATCTTACTTATCATTTCGAGATAGTTTTGAACAAATAATAACAAATGATAAGAATATATACTAAGCATACTCAATTGTATTTTTTATAGAAGTTGAAAGATTATAAATATTGTTGTAGAGTTAAAATTACTTGATATAGTAGAAAAATCATTAAAAAATAAAATATGATAAGGAGTAAGAGTAATATAAAATGATGATTAATGAAATAGTAATATATATAGATTGTTGTCCAAATTATAATCAAATTGAAAATTTGTTTATTAAAATATTGGAGATAGAGTCAAATGATTTGTCTATAAAATATACAATGATGGATGATTGGTTTTTTACAAATGAAAAGAAAGTTTCTGTAATTGATACTAAAAATTTAAGTGACAAAATATGTCGTATTGAATTATTTGAAAACAAAAGTAGTAGAGGTATTATAACAATCGAAATGAATGATGGAATTTATCAAATCGATATGTATGTAAGAAATAATTTTATTCATAAAGTAGATTTGCAATTTGTTGAAAATGTAAAACAAATCTTTAATTCATTTAGATTCATTGCTATAGGTGATGATTTTCTTATAGGGGAAGGTAATAATATAAAAAATATCATTTCATCATCTAGTGGTGTAGAACTATGGATTTTTCCTTTTGATAATGATAAGAAAATAATTCAAAAATTAAATTTGTTAAATGAAGCTATTTAATAAACTTTGTAATATGGAAGAATTACATACTATTTTTAGAGTTGTAAGAGTAAAATAGTTTATCATCTGATATGTTATTTATGGATATTAGCTGATTAAAGCAGAGAGGAGTATTCTAAAAAAAGATATTGGGAGCTATTAGATATATATAGTGTAGAAAATATATTATAATAGCGACTAATGGAGAAATATTATTTCTTGGATTGGGTAGACAAATAATGAATAATGAATTTTATGGAACAATAGCAAAAATAGAAAAATTAGTTTCAGAATATAGAGTATCAAATTATGGGGTAGGACCTTATGATGTGTTTAAAGTTAAAATTTTTTATGATGGAAAATATTATGAAGGATATACAAATATACAAATTATAGATCAAATAGGAGACTATTATGTTGCTCTTGGAACAGGAAAAACAGAAGAAGAGGCCCTAGAGGATACAATTCATCGTTTTTTTGAGAAGACATCATGGAAAGATGAATGGAACGAAGAAGATTTTGATTGGATTGATTCAGATGATTTTTGATAGATGATTATGATCTATGATATGTAAAGGAGAGATAAATAGTGGATAATGAGTTTTATGGAACAATAGCAAAAATTGAAAAATTAGTTTCAGAATATAGAGTATCAAATTATGGGGTAGGACCTTATGATGCATTTAAAGTTAGGATATTCTATGATGGAGAATATTATGAGAGTCGTACAAATATACAAATTATAGATGAAATTGGAAATTATTATGGAGCTCTTGGAATTGGAAAGACAGAAGAAGAGGCTCTAGAGGACACAATTCACCAGTTTTTTGAAATGACATCATGGAAAGATGAATGGAATGATGAGGATTTTGATTGGGCAGATCCAGATGATTTTTAATTATTCATTTATAATTATTAAACAGTAAGTAATGAGAAGAGAAAGTTTGATTTTAATATAAAATATATGATTTTAAACTTTCTTTATCTATTTATAAAAGAGAAAACAATATAATTGGAGGAATTATGATAAAGAAGTATAATGGAAAAGAATTAAACATAGAGAAATTAGTTGCTGAATATGCTGTGTGGGAGTTATATATAAGTCCATATGGCAAATTTAAGGTAAGAGTATTTTATGATGGGGAAAAATATACAAGTCATACCAATATAATGGTTATTGATCAAGAGGGAATATATCATAGTGTTACAGCTAGTTCTCATACAATGGAGGATATATTAGATGAAACTATACAACAATTTTTTAAGATGACAGAGTGGAAAAAAGATTGGAAAGAAGAGGATTTCGATTGGGTTAATCCAAATGAATTTTAGAAAATGATAGTAATAGGATAGTATATTAGTTTGAGATAGATACATTATATCCTTTGGTAAAAATAGGGTTTGTAAATATGTTATAGAAAAATTTAGAGTGAGAGCTTTGGAACAATAAGAAGGTACGATATTTAACAGTTACTAATCCTAAATTTAAAAAAAGAGAGATTTCTCATCTTAATTATTAAAATAAAAGATTTGAGATCTCTTTTAATACTTATAAACTTATTGAAGTTTATTATGAGAATATTAAATTTTATTTCAATTGAAAAGGCTTATATTTCTTCAGATTAGGTATGAATATATTATCATAAAAATCTAAAAGTATTTTCCAACATTCTTTTTGAGAACATAATTTGTAAAGCAACTGAGGTATTGTGTCTTGGAATAGAATTTGAACTTCAACAGAATGGTTTATCTGCAAGTAAGAAACTAGTTTATATTGATATAAACAATCCAAGGAACTATGCATTTGCGACTGATGGAGTCGTAGGTGGAGGATCAAATAATGACTTGTCAGAGAATGATAATCATAAGAAAAAGTATAATATTAAAGGAACTTCTTATGATACAAAAAAATTATTTAAAACTCAACCTAAGCAATTTACTAAAGAAAGTAGGATAAGAGCAATTATGGAACAAATTGAAAGAGAAGAAATTGATTCAATTAATCCAATTCCTGTATATGTACACAAGGGTGATGCATTAATTGTAGATGGACATCATAGATATGAAGCTTGTGTAAGATTGGGGGGGATGAAAAGAGTTCCTATTAAATATATACATAAAAACCAACTACCAAGATATAACAGAAACTTAGATGATTTGTTATATCATATGCATAAGTAAATCTTTAATATATTTAAGAAAACTAACTTAATCATTATCAACTACAGATAAATAAGGTTGATAGAAAGGAAAAGGTATATTGTAAATGATAGGTTAAATGAACTATTTATAATATACCAAGATGAATAACATGGAAGAAGAATTAACCAATTTGTTAAAAGAGTATGTGGTAAATATTGAGAAAGCGATGAAATTAATCTATCAAAAATTTTCTTTAACAAATAATGATGATTTGATTTGTTTAAGAACAAAGTATCACGGATATGTAGAAATTGAAGAAGGAACATATATATTTCATGGAGCAGGATGTCGATTTGAGGGAAAAAATTTTTATGTGGATTTTCAATTTGGAGGAAAAAAGCATTATGGAGGAATAGAAACTCATACATTTTGTAATACTCTTATGGAAACCCATTCAAAAATATTTGAAAAATATGATCATATAACACTCAATGATTTCGTTGTTAGAATATGTAATAAACTTGTAGAGGAAGGAATGATGTATAAAGATCAATTTTATTTTTTCAAAAATGAGATTTGTATATAGTAAATTCTAAAGTGTCCAAGCAGGATACTTTAAAATTATTTGGGTATTTTTCCTTCAAAGGAGTACATATAACTATTATATGATAGGACTCAATGAGAGTGTTTATACGACAACAGAGACAAAATCATTAATTGAATTAGAGAATATAGTGAATTATTTAATAAATATTATTGACATTTGAATAAGATTTATATTTTTAATCTTATAGAGAATTAAAACACTGGCATTATTTTAGAATTAATATTTATACTAAATATTTGAAAAAGTTACATTTACATATAGTAATAAGAATAAATTATAAAGATGTGGAGGTAAATATGTATAAAAAGCAAGGATTTAGAGAGTTTTTTTTAATAATTAAGACGGAACCAAATAAGTATCTTTTAGAAAATAAGATTAATTATCTTGCTCAATTTTTAATTGGACTTCCTAAAGAATTCTTTTTAGAAGAAGATCAGATAATTTTTGAGATATTTAAAGATAAAATTTGGGAATATTCTAAGGAATATATTTATAAATATGGTGATATACAGAAAATGAAAGACACTGTAATATGGAGTGAGCAGATTTTGAGTGTCAGCCAAAATGAAGATGAAGCAATGAATACCTTTTTTAAGATTCTCGATAATTTTATAGAAGATTATTATAAAGGATTGTTTACTACAAATAGCAAGTTATAGAATATATAAAGAATAGAGATAATTATTATTTGG
Source organism: Candidatus Stoquefichus sp. (assembly GCA_021768625.1). Classification (GTDB taxonomy): domain Bacteria; phylum Bacillota_I; class Bacilli_A; order Erysipelotrichales; family Coprobacillaceae; genus MGBC163490. The sequence continues at coordinate 38,478 of JAETUM010000005.1, forward strand.
AATTAGGAGGTATGAGAATAGAAATGGGTAATATAGAAGAAGTAGTGAATTTAATAGAAAAAAGATGGGGAATGTTTTTGTTAGAAAGGAAGCTTGATTATTTATATCAGTTTTTATTTGGATTATCATTTAATGAAGAACAAGAGATAAATACTTATTTTTGGAATAATTTTCATGATTTTTCTGTGAATTATATTAGTCAAAAAAGAGCGAATTATAGTAAATCAAGTGATAATTGGTGTTATGAAATAAGAAACGTGTGTAACAATGAAGAAGAGGAATTAGAGTTGTTTTTTGCTATTTTTAAAGAATTTATGGATTATTTTCATAAAATTGATAAGGTATATGAGATATAGAAAAGGATAATAGTATTATATTGATTAAAAAATGTGTATTAATGAAACAAGTCTTGAAAATAACTACATTATTTAGATAAACAAGAAGATAGCTTTTAGAAAAGTTAAAAACAGAGTAACAGACATATATGTTTGTTACTCTTTTACATTGACAGACATTGGAAGCAATATAACAGTTTCAAAAACATGATATTCTTCATTAAAATGAAAATGATAACTTCCATCATATTTATGAGTGATATTCTTAATAATCTTTAATCCATAACCATGAAATTCTTTATTCTTTTTCGTTGTTTCATAGTTCTTATTAACACTATCACAACTATTAATCACTTTTAATATCAACATATTGTTCATAGCACTTAGCTTTATTTTTATAAAATGAGATGATTGGGTTTGAATACAACTTTCTATAGCATTCTCTAGTATATTAGAAAATAATATATTAAAATCTTTATGACTGATATAAGGAATTTCTTTTAATTTAATATCATATTTTAAATCAATTTTATATTTTTGAATATCATCATACTTTGAATTAATCGCATAATCTACTATTTGATTACCAGTGACATAATTAATTGTATTTAATTGCATATCAAGATTTAATTCATTAATATATTCTTTTGTTTTATCATATTCTTCATGTGAAATATAAGTAGAAATAATACGAATATGTTTATTAAAATCATGAATAAATTGTTTAGAATTCTCGATCTTTTCCTCTACCATTTTATTTTGCATTTCATAAATCAGCTCTTTATTTCTTAAAAGTTCATTATCAAGTTGAATGTTTTTAGAATCAATCACATCAATAAATAATTTAAAGATAATAAAGTTAGAAACCAATAACCCTAATGTACTTATAAAACTGAGTACAGGTTCACTTTTCATAAGATTAAGTTTAAGAATTGCAAATATGACAATAACTGTTGTAATAGGAAAAAGAGATAAGTACCAAATATAAGAAGCATCATATGTTCCTTTAATATCATTATATTTAATAATAAGATAAGCAGTAGAAAACAGAAATATAGTGCTAATAATCATCCCACAAACCAAGTATAAATATGGATGTGATAGAGTAGGAATAAGAATAACTAAACCATCTAAAATAATAGATGTTAATATTTCACCAATAAAAGATGAAATAATAAATACAAATGAAAAGATTAGTTCACTAAAGAATTCACCTATAAAAAGAAATCTTAAAATAAGTATATAAACAATAATTGTTGTTAAAACATTCATAGGGAAATTTTGTGATAAATTAATAAAACTTTTGATAAATATAAACATAAGAACAATAAAAATATGCAAATATTTGTATTTATCTTTCAAAGAAAATAAATGCGAACAATACCATATAAATAAAGAAATCAAAATAAAATTATTAAATAAAAAGGTCAAATACATAATTATATCTTCCCTCCTAAATATTGATGATAATCATCAATAAAAATCCTTTTAAACTTTCTTGTTAAAACAAGCTCATCTTTTCCTACTATAATAACATTATTTTTCCCTATATCTTTGACATGTTTAAGATTAACAATAAATGCTTTATGACATTGAGAAAAGTAACATCCATCTAATATATCTAACCACTCTTTTATAGTAATCGTTGTACTATAGTTATGAGTTACAGTATGTACAATTGTCTTTCTTTGATAATATTCAATATATAATATATCTTTGATAAAGATTTTATAGTTAGCAATACGATAATCATAAATAAACTTTGTATCTATTAAATATTCTTTTAATATTTCTTTGATTTCTATTTCAAATTCTAAAGAATCTAAAGGCTTAATGAAATATCTCTCAGCATGAACTTTATATCCTTCTTGAAGATAATTATTATAGTTACTAATAAAAATAATAATACAATTTTTATTATACTTTCTTATTTCCTTTGCTAGAGAAATACCATTAATATCATTCATCTCAATATCTAACAATAATAAATCATAACTAACTTTTTCTTGTAAAACATCTATGCCTGAATGAAATAAGTCTATTTTTGCAGATATCTTTAAATTATCAATTGTTTGATCAACAACTTCATATATTTGATTAATTTCATTGATATTATCATCACATATTGCAATTTTCATTATATTCTCCCCAAATGTTGATGTGAAAACATGCTAATCAAATGATCAAAAATCAGAGTTATGTGAAGAATTTTTTAATAATACAAGAATTGCTTCAACAGTCTTATCGTATTGTTCAGGTGGAAGATCTCTTAGTAATTCTATGATTAATTCTTCCCTTTGTGTTAGTGAACCTATAGTCACTTTGTTTTGTTTGTTACGTACACCAAGAATATGATCAATAGAAAAATCTAGCTCTTTAGCAAAAGAAACCAAAGTATCAGTAGGTATTTGTCTTTGATTCAAAAGATATTTACTTAATGTACTAGGAGAAATATTCATCTTTTTAGCAAAATCTTTCTCACTGTTATAGTCTGTTCTTCTTATATATTTTCTTAATTCTTTACCAATATCTTCCATATTTCTCTCCATCAACGTTATTTATTCTTATTATAAGAAAAAGTCATAGCAAATTCATTTCAACAGACAAATAGGAAATGAAATATCCATATAGGATATTATTGTCAATGTTATACTTATTCATTCCTTTTTTTACATAAAAATAATAAGAATAAATTTGAGAAAAAGTGAATAAGATATTGAAAAGGGGTTAATGAAAAAAAGGGGCTTTTTAACAATATAAATACATTCGCCCTTTTTTGACAAATAGTATGAATTGAGCTATACTAATGCAGTTAGAGGTAGATAAAAGGAGAGATGATATGAAGTTAGGAATCATTGGTGGATTAGGACCACTTGCAACTGCATATTATTATGAGTTATTAACAAGAATGAGTGATGTTCGCTATGATCAAGAACACTTAGAAATCTTTATTCATAGTTGTCCACAAATTCCTGATAGAACAGAATATATTTTAGATCATCATAAAGATAATCCTATTGATGGATTGATTAATGCTGCTCAAGGTTTACAATCACAAGGAGCGAATATCTTAGCATTGCCATGTACAACAGCTCATTATTTTTATGATGAATTATCTCAAGCTGTTCATATTCCTATGATTCATTTGATAAATGAAGTTTGTGATTATCTAATGAGGAAGTCTATTTCATGTGTAGGAATTATGGCAACAACAGGAACAATTGTTACAGAACTTTTTCAAAAAGAATTAGAGAAAAGGGATATACGATATATTCTTCCTAATCAATCATCACAAAATGATATTATGCATCTTATTTATCATAATATAAAATGTGGTGAACCAATTGAAATGGAACGTTTTGAAAAAGTATCTGAAGAGTTATTTCATCAAGGGGCTCAAACAATTATTCTTGGATGTACAGAATTATCTCTTATTAAAAAAGAAGAACATTTAGATAAAAGATATTTAGATGTGTTAGAGTTATTAGCAGCTGTGGCATTGTTTAAGTGTCATATGAATATAAAAGATGATTATCGTTATCTAATAGATGAAGGGGATTAAAATGCAAACAAATGTATTAGAATATTTAGAAAGTACAGTACTCAAAGTACCTCATAAAGTAGCTTATGCTAATGAAGAAGATGTTTTGACATTTCAACAAGTCTATGATTATGCCAGAGCAATAGGATCTGCAATTGCTACTTATCATTATGATAAACAACCTATTGTTGTCTATATGAAAAAACATCCTAATGCCATTAGTGCATTTTATGGTGTGGTTTATAGTGGTAACTTCTATGTTCCTATAGATGAAGAAATGCCACAATATAGAATAGAACTCATTTTTCAAACTCTTCAGCCAAAGATGATTATTTGTGATGAAGAAACTCAAAAACATATTCAAGAATTGAATTATCAAGGTCATATATGTTTATTTGAAGAAATGATTCAAACACCTATTCATCAAGAAACATTAACGAAGATTAGAGAAAAAGCATTAGATATAGATCCTTTATATATTGTTTTTACATCAGGCTCAACTGGTATTCCTAAAGGTGTTGTGGCATGTCATAGAAGTGTTATAGATTATATAGAAAATTTATCTGAAGTATTACAAGTCACTGAGGGAAGTGTTTTTGGAAATCAAGCACCATTATATTTCGATGCTTGTTTAAAGGAACTTTATCCAACATTAAAGTTTGGAGCAACCACTTATTTAGTTCCTAAAAATTTATTTATGTTTCCAATACAATTAATAGAATTTTTAAATAAACATAAGATTAATACAATTTGTTGGGTTGCTTCAGCATTATCACTTGTTTCTGGATTGAAAACATTTGATAAAATCAAACCAGAATATTTACATACAATCGCTTTTGGAAGCGAAGTTTTCCCAATTAAACAATATAATGAATGGAAACGTGTTTTACCAGATGCTCGTTTTATTAACTTATATGGACCAACTGAAGCTACAGGAATGAGTTGTTATTATGAAGTTAAAAAAGAGTTTGCATTAGATGATGTAATTCCAATAGGAAAACCATTCCATAATACAGAAGTTTTATTATTGAAAGAAGATAATACGTTAGCTAAAAAAGATGAAATTGGCGAAATTTGTATACGTGGGACAGCAGTAACCTTGGGATATTATCATAATAAAGAAAAAACAAATGAAGCATTTGTACAAAACCCTTTAAATGACGCTTATAGTGAAATCATTTATAGAACAGGTGATTTAGCAAGATATAATGAAAATCATGAATTGATTTTTGTATCGAGAAAAGATTATCAAATCAAACATATGGGACATCGTATTGAGCTTGGAGAGATAGAACAACATGTTCAAATGTTAGAAGGTATAACAAATGCATGCTGTATTTATGATCAAGAAGTAGAAAAGATTGTTCTTTATTATATTGGGGTCAAAGAAACAAAAGAAGTGAAGGCTTATTTAAAAGGAAAATTGCCACGATATATGATACCAAATGTGGTTAGAAAGCTTGATGATATGCCTTTAACTCCTAATGGAAAGATGAATCGTCGTTTATTAAAAGAAATGTATAAGGAATCAAGGAGGAAATAAGAATGGAAGATTTATTAGAGATTTTAGAAGAATTACATGATGATGTGGATTATGAAACATGTACAACATTAATTGATGATAAGATTTTAGATTCATTTGATATTGTTACAATCGTTGCTGAAGTGAATAATGTATTTGATGTACAAATTCCTGCTGAAGAACTCATTCCTGAAAACTTTAATTCTGCTAAAGCTTTATATGCTTTAATAGAACGTTTAGAAGACGAATAGTATGTATTTTACATCATATCAATTTATATTATTTTTATTGATTTTATTTATAGCTTATTATTTAGTCAAGAAGAAGTATCAATGGATACTTCTTCTTATTGGAAGCTATATTTTTTATGCTTTTGCAGGTATTGAATATTTGTTTTATTTTGCAACAACAACGATATCAACTTATTTGATTTCACAAAGAATAAAAAAAGTTAAAATAAAACAAAAAGAGTATTTAAAGATTAATAAAGCAGATTTAAGTAGACAAGAGAAAAAGGAATATAAAAAAGTAATGAAAGCTAAACAATGGCATTATTTATTAATATGTTTATTGTTTAACTTTGGGGTTTTAGGAATTGTTAAATATACAGATTTTATGATTGGAAATATCAATGGGATTTTATCATTATTTCATGGTGAACCATTATCATTTATGAATTTTGCATTACCTATGGGTATATCTTTTTATACATTTCAATCAATGGGATACATTATAGATGTTTATCGTGGAACTTGTGAAGTGGAAGATAATATTTTTAAGTTAAGCTTATTTATTTCTTTTTTTCCACAAGTTATTCAAGGACCTATTAGTCGTTTTAAAGATTTATCACAAACATTATATCAAGAACATGATTTTGATTTAAAAGCAATATCATTTGGATTACAAAGAGTTTTATGGGGATTCTTTAAAAAATTAGTGATTGCAGATAGAATTTTGGTTGCTGTTAATACATTAATTGGTGATCCTGCAACATATGATGGAATCTTTGTTCTTGTAGGTATGATTTATTATGCTATTGAATTATATGCTGATTTTACAGGTGGTATTGATATTACAATTGGGGTTGCACAAATGTTTGGTGTGCATTTAACAGAGAACTTTGAACGTCCTTATTTTTCAAAGAATATTGCTGAATATTGGCGTAGATGGCATATTACAATGGGAACATGGTTTAAAGATTATATCTTTTATCCGTTATCAGTCAATCCAAGAATGTTGAAATTTTCGAACTGGTCACGTCGAACATTTCCTTCAGGAATAGGCAAAAGAATTCCAGTTTATGTATCAAGTTTTATTGTTTGGTTTGCAACAGGTATATGGCATGGAGCAAGTTGGAATTTTATTGTATGGGGATTGTTAAATGCTGTAGTGATTTGTTTAAGTGAAGAAATGAAACCTTTTTATGAATGGTTTCATCAACATTTTCATGTTGATGGAAAGACTTCCTATAAAATCTTTCAAATTGCAAGAACATTTTTATTAATGAGTTCATTAAGAATATTAGATTGCTATAGAGATGTTCCACTATCATTTGCTATGTTTGGCTCTATGTTTACAAAGTTTAATTTTTCTGAAATATTCAATGGAGCATTAATGAATTTAGGATTATCTATGATTGACTATATCATTATTATTATTGGTGTTTTTGTAATGTTCATGGTAAGTTTTATGCAAAGAAAGGGAAGTATACGAGAAAGAATTGATAAAAAACCTGTGATTGTTAAATTCTTTGTTTATTATGTGTTGATTTTTGCTATTGTGTTATTTGGAGCATATAGCATTGGTTATGATGCAAGTCAATTTATATATAATCAGTTTTAGGAGGAAATTATGAAAAAGAAGATATCTATTATGATTATTTCAATATGTCTGATTGTTTCAACATTTTTCCTTCTTCAAAACTTATTGACACCGAAATATATAAGTGAAGTCCCTGAAGGAAGTTTAATAGGTGAATATTATAAAGAAGAAAAATATGATCATAATGTTGTCTTTATTGGAGATTGTGAAGTTTATGAAAATTTTTCACCAATAACATTATGGCAAAATTATGGTATCAAAAGTTATATACGTGGAAGTGCCCAACAACTTATTTGGCAATCTTATTATTTGATGGAGGAAACACTTCAGTATGAAAAACCAGATGTGATTGTTTTTAATGTTTTATCATTAAAATATGATGAACCTCAAAATGAAGCATATAATCGTTTGAATCTTGATGGGATGAAGTGGTCTAAAAGTAAATGGAATTCTATACAGGCATCAATGATGGAAGAAGAATCAGTGATTGATTATATTTTCCCACTTCTAAGATATCATCAAAGATGGAGTGAATTGACATCTGAAGATTTTGAATATTTGTTTAAAGAAAAACCTCAGTTATCACATAATGGCTTTTTAATGCGTGTTGATGAACTGGGTGTTGATACTATTCCTGAAGCTCAACCTCTTGCAGATTATCAGTTCTCTGATAATTGTTATAAATATCTTGATAAAATGGTCGAATTATGTCAAGATAATGGAGTACAATTGGTTTTGATAAAAGCACCAAGCCTTTATCCAGCATGGTACGATCAATGGGATCAACAAATGCAAGATTATGCTAAAAAGAATCATATTGATTATATTAATTTTTTAGATGATATTGAAAAGATTGGGTTAGATTTTCAACATGATACTTATGATGCAGGACTTCATTTGAATTTAAGTGGAGCTGAAAAATTATCAAATTATTTTGGCCAATATTTACAGGATAAATATCATATTAAAGATAGTCGTCAAGATAAAGAGGCATCAGTACGTTGGAATAAGAAAGTTAAGTTCTATAATGATATGAAAGAGGATCAATATCAAGAACTCAAAAAATATGGTTATTTAAAAAGTTATGGAGCAACAGAGAAATAGGAGGTTTCTATGAAAAAATTATTAATAGTTTTAGCAGCAGTATTTATGTTAGTGGGATGTTCTTCAGATTCAGGTGATAAAAAAGATACATCAGTTAATGAAGAAGGATTTGTATTTGAAGTGAATGGAACAGCCATTTCAATGAATGAAGATACATCATCTATCTTAGAAGGTCTTGGAAAAGAACTTTCATATTATGAAGCAAAAAGTTGTGCTTTTGAAGGAATGGATAAAACCTATACATATGCTGATTTTCAATTATTGACATATCCAAAAGATGATAAAGATTATGTCAATTCTGTTGTATTAAAATCTGATACAGTTGCTACTCAAGAAGGAGTGTCTATAGGAGATACAAAAGCAAAGGTTGAAGAAAAATACGGAAAAGATTTTGAAGACAAGAATGGAGCTTATGTTTATACTAAGGGAAAATCAAAGTTAGAATTTATTTTTACTGATGATACAGTAACTTCTATCACTTATACAGCAATTACAAAGTAGACTATGTCTACTTTTTAAGCACTTTTGTTGATGAAATAAAAATGATGTGTTAGACTCAGTATATAAAATCAAGAAAGAATCATAATATAAAGAGAAAGGATGATATTATGTCAAATGTATTACATGTTAATAGTCAAGAATTTAATGAATTACTTTCAAATAATGAAGTTGTTTTTGTAGATTTTTATGCAAATTGGTGTGGGCCTTGTAAAATGCTTGCTCCAAGTATTGAGAAGTTAGCAGATGAACATCCAGAAGTCAAAGTTGTTAAAATAGATGTTGATCAAGAACAAACTCTTGCAATGCAATATCAAGTGCAATCTATTCCAACATTAATTACATTTAAAAATGGACAACCTGTTGCTAGACAATTAGGATTTATTCCATATGAAACATTAGAATCAATGATTCAATAATATCTACATCATGTAGATATTTTTTTGTTGACAAAAGAAGTAGTATATGATAGACTATTGTTCGTAACCGAACGAATGAGGTGTAGTAGATGTATCGAGATCCAATTGGTCATAGATTAAAGACAGTAAATAATTTAATGAAACGTTCAATGGATAAATTCTTTGGACATAAACCTGATAGAGCAACTCTTATGCATACATGGATTATTGGTTTCTTACAAGATCGGGAAGATCAAGGGAAAGATACTTTCCAAAAGGATATAGAAATAGAGTTTTCTATTAATCGTTCAACAACATCAGAGATGTTGAAATTAATGTGTAAAAAGGGAATGATTGAAAGAATTCCAGTTTCACATGATGCAAGATTAAAGAAGATTGTTTTAACTAATCAAAGTAGAGAGTTTAATCATCAGATGGATAATCAAATGAAAATGATGCATGAGCGTTTAGTAGAAGGTTTATCACAAGAAGAAATTGATACATTTATAGTACTTATAGATAAATTAATAAACAATATAAAAAAAGAATTATAATCAGGGGAACCTGATTTTTATCTAGTTTTATAGTTCGTTAGCAAACAGTTTGGTTGCGTACTTTATGAATAGGAGGTATTGGACATGTTAAAAACTTTAATGAAAGAAATCAAACAATATAAAAAAGCATCTTTTTTAACTATGTTTTTTGCTGTTACAGAGGTTATTCTTGAAATTTTAATTCCATTCATGATGGCTAAGATTATAGATGATGGTATACAGGCACAGAATATGAATGCAATTCTTCAATATGGATTTGTGATGTTTTTACTTGTTATTGGAACATTATCAACAGGTTTTTTAGCAGGTAAGTATGCATCTTATGCTTCAACAGGTTTTGCTGCTAATCTAAGAGATGCCATGTATACACATATTCAAACATATTCTTTTTCTAATATTGATAAATTTAGTACAGCAGGGTTAGTTACAAGATTAACAACAGATGTTACTAATGTACAAAATTCATATCAAATGCTGATTCGTATGTGTATTCGTGCACCAATGAATTTGATTTGTGCTATGGCAATGGCATTAATGATCAATGTGAATTTAAGTATGATTTTTATTGGTGCTATAAGCTTTTTAATCATTGTTTTAGGTTTTATTATGTTTTTTGCTATGAAATATTTTAATGAAGCATTTCCTAAATATGATGACTTAAATGAAAGTGTTCAAGAAAATGTTGTTGGAATTCGTGTTGTCAAATCATTTGTTCGTGAAAAGTTTGAAAATGAAAAGTTTCAAAAAGCATCAAATAATATTTATAAATTATTTGTGAAAGCAGAGAGTGTTTTAGCTTTTAATAACCCAGCTATGATGGTTGCTGTTTATTCTTGTATATTATTACTATCTTGGTTTGGTGCTCAAAGTATCGTAGGTGGTACTTTAACAACTGGAGAATTAACAAGTTTATTTAGTTATGTTATGAATATTTTAATGTCATTAATGATGTTATCAATGGCTTTTGTTATGATTACTATGTCAATTGCTTCGGCAAAACGTATTAGTGAAGTCATTAATGAGCAATCAGATTTGGTATCACCAGAAAATGCATTAATGGAAGTTAATAATGGAAAGATTGACTTTCATCATGTCACATTTTCATATAAACATGGGACAGGCGAGCCTGTATTAAGAGATATTGATTTGCATATTGCTTCTGGTGAAACAATTGGTATTATTGGTGGTACTGGAAGTGCTAAGAGTAGTTTAGTTAATTTGATAAGTCGTCTTTATGATGTCGATGATGGTTGTGTTTGTGTTGGAGATGAAGATGTAAGACGCTATCATTTAGAAGTCTTAAGGGATGAAGTTGCTGTTGTTTTACAGAATAATGTTTTGTTTTCTGGAACTATTTTAGAAAACTTAAGATGGGGTAAAGAGGATGCAACTTTAGAAGAGTGTGTAGAAGCTTGTCGTCTTGCATGTGCTGATGATTTTATTCAAGAATTTCCTAAAAAATATGACACATATATTGAACAAGGTGGAACAAACGTATCTGGTGGACAAAAGCAACGTTTATGTATTGCTAGAGCATTACTTAAAAAGCCAAAGATTTTAATTTTAGATGACTCTACAAGTGCTGTAGATACAGCCACTGATGTAAGCATTCAAAAGTCATTTAAGGAATATATTCCAGAAACAACAAAGATTATTATTTCTCAACGTATTTCAAGTGTTCAAAATGCAGATCGTATTATTGTTTTAGATGATGGTATTGTGAGTGGTTTTGCAAGTCATGATGAATTATTAAAAACAAATGATATTTATCGTACAATATATGAAACACAGACAAAAGGGAAGGAGGAAGCATAATGAATAAGAAGAAAAATGTTTTAGGAAGATTATTAAAAAGAGTTTTTCAATATTATGGCATTCATTGTTTTATTGTTCTTATATGTATTATTGGACAGGCTATGTGTACAGTTCAGGGAACTTTGTTTATGCAAACATTAATAGATGATTATGTTATTCCTCTTATGAATGTTCCTTCTCCAGATTTTAGTGGATTGTTTCATGCATTAACAAGAATGGCATGTATCTTTGGATTAGGTGTTCTCTTCTCATATACTTATCAACGTATTATGGTAACTGTTACACAAGGCTTTTTAAGAGATTTAAGAGGCGAATTGTTCCAACATATGGAAACATTGCCAATTCAATATTTTGATAGACATACACATGGTGATATTATGTCTATTTATACAAATGATATTGATACACTTAGACAATTAATTAGTCAATCTTTACCACAACTTGTTTCAAGTTCTATAACAATAGTAACAGTTTTTATATCAATGCTCACATTAAATATTCCATTAACGATATTAAGTGTTATCATGTTATGTGTTATTTTATTTGTTTCACGTAAAGTAGGAAGTTTATCAAGTCGCTATTTTATAAGACAACAACAAGAATTAGGAAAAGTTAATGGTTATATTGAAGAAATGATTTCAGGACAAAAAGTTGTTAAGGTCTTTAATCATGAAAAAGTTGTTATTGATGATTTTAGAGAAATTAATGAAAATTTAAGGGATACAGCATATCAAGCAAACAAATTTGCAAATGTTTTAATGCCTTTAACAATTCAAACAGGTAATGTTTCTTATATATTATGTGCAATTGTAGGAGCATTGATGGCTTTATCAGGTCGCTTTGATTTAACAATTGGAACATTAATTTCATTTATGACATTAAATAAGAATTTTAATAATCCAGTCGGACAAATTTCTCAACAAATTAATGCAGTAGCCATGGCACAAGCTGGAGCAAAAAGAATTTTTGATTTATTGGATCAAGAAAGTGAAAATGATCAAGGAATTGTGACTTTATGTAGAGTGAAGTATGTTGATGGAAAAATGGTTGAGACAAGTGAAAGAACAGGTCATTGGGCTTGGCGTCATCCAAGAAATAACGGAGATGTTGAGCTTGTTGAAATGAAGGGTGATCTTCGTCTTGAAAATGTAGACTTTGGATATGTAGAGGATAAGATGGTTTTACACAATATTGATGTATTTGCGAATCCAGGAGAAAAAATTGCATTTGTTGGAGCAACTGGTGCTGGAAAGACAACAATTACAAATCTTATTAATCGTTTTTATGATATTCAAGGTGGAACAATTACTTATGATGGTATTGATATTAAACTCATTAAAAAAGATGATTTAAGAAGATCGTTAGGAGTTGTTCTTCAAGATACTCATTTATTTACAGGTACAGTCATGGATAATATTCGTTATGGACGTTTAGATGCAAGTGATGAAGAATGTATACAAGCTGCAAAACTTGCCAATGCTGATGGTTTTATTAGACATTTACCAAATGGATATGAAACAATGTTGACAGGGGATGGAGCTAATCTTTCACAAGGACAAAGACAATTACTTGCTATAGCAAGAGCAGCTGTTGCAAACCCACCTGCACTTATTTTAGATGAAGCAACATCATCTATTGACTCACGTACAGAAAAACTTGTTCAAGACGGTATGGATAAATTAATGGATAATCGTACAACATTGGTTATTGCTCATAGATTATCAACAATTAAAAATAGTGATTGTATTATGGTGTTGGATCATGGGCGTATTATAGAAAGAGGGAATCATGAGTCTTTGATGAAAGAAAAAGGTAAGTATTATCAGTTATATACAGGTATGATTGAAATGGATTAATAAAAAGAAGATAAAGTGATATGTTTATAGCATAGACTTTATCTTTTATTATAGAAAATATTTATTTATAAAATACGATTAATTCTTTTTATTTCATCATCTTTAAAAACATACTCAGGATCTTCATAATATTTTGCCATAATATCAGCATCTTTAATCAGTTCACTATAAACATCATCAATTTGCTGTTTATGACTATGAAGACGAATGGCAGTTGTTATCATGTTGATTTCATCTTCAGTGAAATCATATTGATGAAGTATTTGTTGGGTCATTTCACTAGAGATAACTGCATGGTTAAAGGAATTATGATGAATAAACTGACTATAATCATGGAACAATCCAATAATACTTGCGATTTCAATATCAAGTTGTCTTTCTCTAGCATAAATTTGACATAAAGTACATACTTGAATTGTATGAAAGTAAGCTTTTTGTTTATATATACCAAAGCAATTTTTTTCAATTTCTTTGAAGAATAAATCTTTTAATTGTTCATATCTATTCATCTTCTTAACCCCTTTGGATATAAGTTTTTAGCTTGATGTTGACTTTCCTTATAAAAAGAAAGAGGAAAATCTTCTACGAAAATAATACCATATCCTTTATGATCTGTACCTGCTATCGTTTCTCCATGAATATATTGAGATACTTCTTTGTCAGATTCATGAAATGTATATGATTGTTTGACGTCATCTTTTTGCAGTGTTAATGCTAAAGCATGGCTGGGTTCAAATCGATTCTTTTTGCATTCACCTAAGTAAAGACCATTCCTTAAAATACGAATACCTTTTAATTCTGGAAATTGTGGAAGGATTGCATATATGTGATTGTTATTATCATAAAGATAATGAGGTGGTTTTATATTTAAGTATTGATGATAAAAATCATCAATTAATTTCATGTTTTGTTTAGAAATTGAAGGTTTCATTGCTTTTACTTTTTTTGTTTGAGAAGTTCCGTTTTTTTGGATTAAAGCAATAAAGTGACCTTCGCCTCTATGTTTATGTGGATATAGTCTTACAACTTCTTTCATATTGATTCCTTCACTCATACCATGGCTCTTTTGTAGTGGAATAAGTGAACAATCATAGTGCTCAAGAATGTATTGAATTTGTTCTTCATTTTCAATGGTATTATAAGTACATGTTGAATAGATGAGTTGACCACCAGGTTTAAGCATAGTCATAGCAGCATCTATAAGTTGTCTTTGAATATATGCACATTCATCAATCTTATCTAATGACCAAGTTTCAATAGCTTGATCATTTTTTCTAAACATACCTTCTCCACTACAGGGAGCATCTAAAATAATTTTATCAAAGAATTGGGGTAATATTTTTGTTAATGAAAGAGGATCACAATTTGTTACCATTGTATTTTTCAATCCAAATCTTTCTACATTTTCAGAAAGAATTTTAGCACGTAAGGGAACAATATCATTTGTTAGCATGAAACCATCACAAGATAATTGACTTGCAATAGCACAAGTTTTACCACCAGGAGCACCACACATATCAAGAACATAGTCATCTTCTTTAACTTTTAAAAAGTGTGAGACAAGCATAGCACTTGGTTCTTGTATATAGTAAGCTCCACAATGGAAAAATGGAGATTTTCCTAAAGGGTAATTTTGATAATCAAAATAATATCCATTTTTAACAATACTTGATGGTTCAATATATTTTTTATCAAGATATTGAAGAATATCTTTTTTTAATGGATTTGTATAAAAACCTTTAACAGATGGTAAAGAAAGTGCGTTCATAAAATCATCATACTCATCTTTTAAAAGGTTTTTCATTTGTTCTTCAAATTGTTTATTCATTATCTTCACCATTTATCATTATACAAATGAAAAGTTAATGTGTAAATGAAAAAAGTATGATAAAATATGAATGGTGATAAAAATGAAGAGATGTGCATGGGCTTTAGGAGATATTTTAATTCGTTATCATGATGAAATATGGGGAAAACCTCAACATGATGAAAGAATGTTATATAAGATGTTGATATTAGAAGGACTACAAGCTGGGTTAAGTTGGGAAATTGTATTAAAGAAGGAAGAAGCGTATAATCAAGCTTTGGATTCTTTTGATTATTTAAAAATTGCTCAATATGATGATAAGAAGTATGAAGAATTAATGAGTAATTCTTTATTGATTAGAAATAAATTAAAGATGAGGGCTATTATTATAAATGCTCAAGCATTTATACAGGTTCAAAAAGACTATGGATCATTTAATGACTATATTTGGTCATTTACAGACTATCAACAAATTAAACATTGTTATAAACATTCTGTAGATGTTCCTGCTTTTGACGATTTATCTACTCAAATTTCTCATGATTTAAAGAAAAAGGGATTTAAATTTGTTGGTCCAACAATCATCTATAGTTATTTACAGGCTATAGGAATTTATAATGATCATGAAATTGATTGTGATTTCTATTGATTTTTTTAAAAAATCAATATATAATATTGTGGAAGTGCCCGAATGGCGAAATTGGTAGACGCAGCAGACTCAAAATCTGCCGGTGTAACAGCTGTGCCGGTTCGAGTCCGGCTTCGGGCACCAATTTTCAGACGAATTCTATATATTTGGAAAAAGGTGGATGTAAGATGAGAATCTTATATCCCCTTTTTCTATACAATAAAGGTATATAAAAATATCATACAAGTTTAAACTTCGTATGATATTTATAATTGATAATGATTATTAAAAAGATAATCAATAAGTTGATAAGCTGCTTTTGATAATTCTTTCTTTGAATTATAAACCAAATAAATTGTTCTTAAATCCTGTTTTAAATGAAGATGAATAATTTCGATATTATCAAATGGTTTAAGATTATCATTGTTAGCAGTTAGTCCTATTCCAAAATCTTGAGAAACCATACTTGCAATAGAAGTTTCATCATCTAATTCATAAAGAATATGAGGTTTTAAATGTTTATCTTCAAAGAGTTTTTTGATGGGTTGAGCAATTGCAAGATCATGATGATATGTGATTAAAGGATATTTAATAATATCTTCAAGTGTTACATTATCTTTTTGACTTAAAGGATGATTCTTAGTAGTGATTAAAACCAATTCTTCAGATAATAAAGGTAAATAAGTAAGTGTTGAATCATCTTCTTTACTACATATTCCAAAATCATACTTCCCTTTTTTTATAGCATTAATAATATCTGAAGTCCATCCAGTTCTAAATTGAATCTGATATTCATTATTAAGTTGTTTTAATATAGGAATTAAATATGTATTAACAATTGTTGGAATAATAGCTATTTCAACCTTTTTTTCTTGTGTTTTTTTATAATTCCTCATTTCTAATATACCTTCATCAAGTATTTTTAATGATTCATTAACATATTTTAGAAAAACTTTTCCCTCATCGCTTAAAAAAACATTACGACCTTTCTTTATAAATAATGTCACTCCTAATTCATTTTCTAGTTCTTTAATAGCATAACTTAGGCTAGGCTGTGAGATATATAGTTTTTCACTTGCCTTTGTATAATGTTGATATGTAGCAAGCATTTGAAAGTAATATAACTGATTAAGATTCATAAACATCACCATTCATATATTAATATAATTTATAGAAATTATCTATAGATTTGATAAAAAAAGAGTATTAGATATTGTAGAGCTTTGTCGTTACAATATATGTGAAAACTTTGACAAGGAGGACTCATATGTTTAAGAAAATGTTTGAACCTATTCAAATAGGTCCAATGAAAGTCAATAATCGTTTTGTTGTACCACCAATGTCAAATAATTTTGCGATAGCAAGTGGAGAGTTAAGTGAACGTTCTTTAGCTTATTATCGCGAAAGAGCAAAAGGTGGATTTGGTTTAATTACAATAGAAGCAACTGTTATCGATCCAACTGCAAAGGGTGGACCAAGAAAACATTGTTTGTTCTCAGACAATCAAATTGATGCTTTAAAGAAAGTTGTTGATGAATGTCATATGTATGGAGCTAAGATAATGGTTCAACTTCAGCAAGCTGGACCAGAAGGAAGTGCAAAGGCAGCAGGCTATCCATTAAAGTCATCATCACGTATACAGGCAGCTTTTTCTAAAGATATTCCTTTAGAAATGACACGAGAACAAATATACGAACTTGTAGAACTTTATGGAGATGGGGCACTTCGTGCCATGAAAGCAGGAGTGGACGCAGTGGAAATCCATATGGCTCATGGATATCTTGTTTCTAGTTTTATTTCACCCCAAACGAATAAAAGAGTTGATGAGTTTGGTGGCTGTTTTACAAACAGAATGCGTTTACCAAAGTTAATTATTGAAAATATTCGTCGTAAAGTAGGACATAACATTGCAGTTTTAGCAAGAATAAATAGTTGTGATGAGGTGAATGGTGGTCTCACTTTAGAAGATTCAATAGCTGTAGCTGCTTATTTAGAAATGTTAGGTATTGATGGAATTGATGTATCTCGTAGTATTCATTTAAAAGACGAATATATGTGGGCACCAACAACAATACATCAAGGATTTAATTTAGAACATGTTAAGCGTATTAAAGATGTTGTTAGTATTCCAATTATTACAGTAGGAAGATATAATGATCCGTTTCTACCTGAATTAGTTGTGAAAAAGGGATACGCAGACATGATAGCAATGGGAAGACAATCTATTGCTGATCCGCATTTTCCTTCAAAAACAGCAGCCAATCAATTAGAAGAAATTACACCATGTATTGCTTGTTTACAAGGATGTGTTGGAAATATGTTCTGTGGCAAGCCTATTGAATGTTTAGTCAATCCATTTGTAGGATATGAAAATCATTTAGAAGATAAGTGTGATGCTTCTAAAAAGGTTATGGTTATTGGTGGTGGAGTTGGTGGTATGTTTGTTGCTTATCAACTCGCAAAGAAAGGTCATCAAGTTTCTTTATATGAGAAAGATTCTGTTTTAGGTGGACAAATGCGATTAGCGGCAGTACCTCCAGGTAAAGGAGATATTACACAAATGGTTAGAAATTATATTGTGTTATGTCAAAAATATCATGTTGATATACATTTAGAAACAGAAGTTAATGAAAATATGATTAAACAATTATCACCAGATGTTCTTATTATTGCAACTGGAGCAAAACCATTAGTTCCTCATATTTCAGGGGTGGAAAATTGTTTAAATGCTATTGATGTTTTAGATGGTAAAGTTCAATGTGGTAAGAAGACTTTAGTTATTGGTGGAGGACTTGTAGGATGTGAAACTGCTGATTATTTAGGAGAACGTGGATTTGATGTGACATTAATTGAAGCTAGAGATGATATAGCTATGGATATTGTAAGCGAACATCGTATTTATTTAATGAAAAACTTTAAAGAAAATCATATTCAAGTCTATACAAATAGTCCTGTTCAAACAATAGGAAAAGATGGTGTTGTTATTGAAAAGAATAATCAAAATATAGAGTTATCTGGCTTTGATAGTATTGTTTTAGCAATAGGGTCTCGTGCATATCAACCATTTGCTCAAAATTTAGCAAAAGAACAATATGTTATTGGGGATGCATTGAGTGCAAGACGAGCTATTGATGCTTTAAGAGAAGCAAGAGAAGTTATTATAAAAATATAAAGGGGAGAAATTTAATTATGCAAAAGAGAAAATTTGTTTTTACAGCAGCGTTTGTAATTATTTTCTGCTGTAGTGCTTCTGCAGCATTTAGTGTGTTTTCTAAACCACTACAAGAAGCAACTGGAGGAAACTCAGCACAAGTTGCATTGACATTAACAATTTATCAGACATTTATGGCTTTGTTTGGTATTTTATCAGGAAAAATTATTGATAAGAGTGGACCTAAAAAATTAATGTTTATAGGTGGAATTGTTTTTGGATTAGGATGGGCTTTAACAGCTTTTGCTTCATCAATTCCAATGTTATATTTGACAACAGGATTGATTGCAGGGGCTGGAAATGGTTTGTTATATAATCCATCATTAAATATGGCTTTAAAGTGGTTCCCAGAAAAGAAGGGAACAATGTCAGGATTGTTGTTGGCATCTGCTAGTGTTGGACCATTGGCTTTATCAAAAGTCGGAGCGATTTTATGTGAAGCTATGGGAACAAAAGGGTTTATTTATATTGGTATAGCATATACTATCCTTGTTTGTATAGCATCTTGGTTTACAGCTGTACCTGAAGATGGATGGGTTCCTGATGGATATACATTAGAAAAGCAAACTGATAATAATTCTGTTAAAGATGTAGCACCAGGAGAAATGATAAAAACTGTGAAGTTTTGGATTATGTTATTATTGTTTGCATTGTCTTGTACAGCAGGGATTATGATGATTGGGTCGCTTTCTGCAATTGCCCAAACACAATTAGGAGTTGATCCAATTGTGGCAAGTAATTTTGTAGCTGTTAATTGCATTGCGAATTTATGTGGTCGTTTAATTATTGGTAAATTCTGTGATAAAGTTGGCGAGGCAAAAACATTGATTGGTATTTTAGTCGCAACAATTTTATCTTTACTTGGTTTAAAGTTTGTGGGTTCTTCAATTGCTTTATTCACTGCTTGCTTAGTTATTCTAGGTGGTGCATTTGGTGGAGTACTTGTTGTTTATCCGCCATTAACAGCCAAGAACTTTGGTATGAAAAATCAAGGAATGAACTATGGCATCATGTTCTTTGCATATGCTATTGGATCTTTGTTAGGACCTCAAATTGCAGCACGTTTTGTTGATGTGAATGCTGGTATGATGGCCTATGGTCCAGTCTATATGGTTGCAATTGGTGTTGCTATTGTTGGTTTGGTTTTCAATTTTATATTAATGAGTCAAATGAAGGGAGAATAAAATATGGAATATATAAGAATTAAAGGTTTAGATAAGCCTATATCTCGTTTAATTATGGGAACAGCATGGTTTAATGTTGAGTATGAAGATGAAATTTTTAAAATGTTAGATTTATATGTAGAAAAAGGTGGAACTGTTTTAGATACAGGTAAATTTTATGGAGCTAACTTTAATGGAGATCATGCTTGTGAATCAGAACGTATTTTAAAGAAATGGTTAGAGTCAAGAAATATTCGTGATAAACTTGTTATTATGGATAAAGCATGCCATCCTGTGATTACTCCTGATGGGGCACATCATCCAGAATATTGGCGTGTAAAACCTGATATTATTACAGACGATTTACATTATAGCTTACTTTATACAGGACTAGATTATTTTGATATTTATTTGTTACATCGTGATGATCCTAGTGTTCCAGTAGCTGATATTATGGATAGATTAGAACAACATCGTCAAGAAGGATTGATTCGTGCATATGGTGTTTCTAACTGGGAACAAGAAAGAGTAGAAGCAGCGATGAAATATTGTGCAGAAAAAGGATATCAAGGATTATCGGTGAATAATCCATCATATTCATTAGCTCATGTGCAAAAGACAAGATGGCCAGGATGTGTGTATGCAGATGATGATTATGCAGCTTGGCATAAAGATAAGGATATTACATTATTTTCATGGGCAGCTCAAGGACATGGATTCTTTGCAGATATTTACGATGAGAATGCACCACAAGATATTAAAGATGCTTTCTTTAGTGAAGAAAATTTTGAAAGATTAAATCGTGCAAAAATTTTAGGTAAAGAAAAAAATGTACCATCTATTAATATTGCTTTGGCTTATGTTTTAAATCAAGAATTTGATACATGTGCAATTATAGGATCACGAGATCGTCAAGAATTTGATTCTTGTTTAGATGCACTGAAAATTAAATTAACAAAAGAAGAAATGAACTATCTTTGTTTAAAATCAGATACATATCAATAAATAGAAATCCTTTAAACAGTATTATGTTTAAAGGATTTTTTTAAATATCACAGTATTTTCACATTTCTGTGTTATATTTAATAAAAAGGATGTGAAAGAATGAATAAAATAGAATTAATCAAATATGAACTAAAGAAAGCTGTGCTAGGTAAAGATGATATTTTAGAATACATTTTAATTGCTTTGTTGTCAAAGGGACATGTATTATTGGAAGATATTCCAGGAGTAGGAAAGACGAATATGGCTATCGCTTTAACAAAAGCAACGCAATTAGATTATCAAAGAGTTCAGTTAACAAGTGATGTTTTACCAAGTGACTTATTAGGCTATAGTACTTATTCTATGGATTCAAAGGAAATTGTTTATAAGAAAGGACCTATTCTTACAAATGTATTTTTAGCTGATGAAATCAATCGTACTTCAAGTAAGACACAATCAGCTTTGCTTCAAGTTATGGAAGAAGGTAAGATTGACATTGATGGACATACGTATGAAGTACCTCAACCTTTTATGGTTATCGCAACTCAGAATCCATTTGGGAGTGCAGGAACACAACTATTACCTGATTCTCAATTAGATCGTTTTATGATGAAACTTTCGATAGGATATCCTGATAAAAAAAACGAAATTGAAATTATTAGACGTAAACGTCTAGGAAATCCAATAGAGACAATTCAACCTATTGTTTCTATTGATGAAATTCTTCAAATGCAAGATGAAGTAAAAAAAGTATATATTTCACCTGAAATTGAACAGATGATTGTAGAAGTTGTTCAAGCCTCAAGAAATCATTCTTTAATTGAACAAGGTGCTTCACCACGTGCATCTATTGCTTTAATGAAAGCAAGTCAAGCATATGCATTTATAAATAATAGAGATTATGTCATTGATGATGATATTAAACACTTACTTTATCCTGTATTAAATCACCGTTTTATATTTGCTTCACATATAAATCCTACACATGATACATATCAAAAAGTATTTGATGATCTTTTAAACACTATAACAACTATTCAATATAAACCATGATGATTAAAAATATATTGATATACATTTGTATTATTGCTTTAGGATATATATTTTATTTATTATTTGTAGGTTATTTATCATACTATGTTTTCTTAGTTATTCTATTTTGTCCAATACTTTCACTCATTTTATTGTTACTTATGTTTCATCGATCACAATTATCTTTTATTGATAAAAAGGTTTCTATTATTCAACAAGAGAAGTCAGTTATAAAGATTAAGAAGGAAGCACCGTTATTAGGATACTGTCGTGTACATATATTTCAATCAAAGTATTTGTTGAAAAATGAGATTAATGAGATAGATATAGTTTACCCACATTGTGGAGGTTTTCGTTTAACACTTGGAAAGTATAAACAATATGATACATTAAACCTTTTCTTTATAAAGAAAAATTCATCTGATTATATAGATGTAACAGTTTTACCTAAAAGTATTCAATATCCTTTTGATGATATAGCATCTACACTTCCTTCACAAGAACAGGAAAATTATTCAATATCACAAAAAGGAGATGATCCTACTGAAATCTTTGATATTCATGAATATCATGAAGGTGATTTGTTAAAGAATATTCATTGGAAACTCTCTTTGAAACATCAAAAATTACTTATTAAAGACAATGCACTACCTATTCAAGAAACAATTTCATTACAATGTATGCTTTATGCTAATGATGATGACAATGATTTAATGTTTCAATATTTACATGCTTTTTGTCAATATTTACTTTTACATCAGTATGCTTTTACTTTTATGAATCAGCATATTGAAGGTCAACAACAATATTTACAGGCTTTATCACAATTGTTATGGACAAAGAAAGATGTACATAATCATACAAAAAGTCTTTATCAATATTTAGTAGATAAAGAAGGCGTTCATTATATAAAGAGGTGATGGTATGAGTTTTATATTGTATTTTTTAGGAATATTTTCAGCATTAAGTGCTTTTGTATTATCGTTTCCTTTTTATAGTGATGTTTATTTGTTGTTAGGTAGTCTTCTAATAATTTGTTTATTTCAATATATTTTATATTATGTTTTCGAGAATAAAAAGTACTTTTATATCTTTTCTATATGTGTATTTCTTATATGTTTATATTTGTCTTGGACAGGATTGCTATATATGAAAGATGTTATTTTAAAGAAGTATATGGAGGTATCGAGCTATCAGTTTTACATTATGGGAACATATCATTATAATAATGATTTCTTTATGAACCTTACAGCAATGTTATTGTTGGTTTTACCGATAAATGTTTGTAATATTTATTTTTTAGATAAAAAGAAGTATATACTATCTATACTTATATTATTTCCATTTATTTTTTGTGAAATTTTATTTACGATTACTCCACCATTATATTGTTTACCATATATCACATATTGTATTATTCTTGTTTTTTTAAGACATCAATCACAAATACAACTATTACCAATTATTTTATGTATATCATTTATACTTGGATTGTTTTATTTAAACCCACCTGAATCATATACACATCCAAGAGAAAAGCAAAGTTATATGGATGCAGCAGTATCTGTTCCAGGGCAGAGTAATCAAAGTTATAATTTAATGGAACAAGGAAATCGTTATTATTCAAATAGGGTGGATTTGGTTGTTAGAGGAGTTACGAATCAATCATTTCTATTAAGAGGGAATGTATATAATGATTTTGATGGCGAATGGAAGCAAAGCTATTCACAATATGTTAAGGAGTATCCTTTTTTAGATAATATTAAAAAATTAAGTGAACATGTGCAATGTCAAACACAAAGAATAACAGTCAGTGACAACTATCATAGAGATATCGTCTATGTTCCTTATTTTTATTATCCTGTTTCTCGAACACTTTCTTACTTTTATTCTCATTTTGAAGGAGAAAAGGATGAAGAGTATGAATTGATTCTTCCTAATAATGAATGGAATTCTTATTTTACTATGACCGAGGATGAGAAATGGCAAAAATTCTATAATAAGATAAATTTTTATATCCGACAAGGTTATACTTCTACAGATAATATGCGTATTCCCGATGGTACAAGACAAGTTCTTTCTCGTTTTATGGAAGAGCATGAACTTAATGATATTACAGATATTTATGAACTTATAACAAAGGCCAAAAAGGCTATTCATGATAATACTGAATATTCATTAACACCTGGAAGAACTCCAGATAATGAGAATTTTTTTGATTATTTCTTGAATAAAAATAAAAAGGGATATTGTGTTCACTATGCTTCGACTTTAGCATTGATTTTGAGAATGAAAGGATATGAAGCTAATTTTGTAACTGGATATCAGGTTGATAAAGCGAACTCTTCTTTAGATTATATACGTGTATATGATAGTTCAGCACATGCTTGGGTTGAGATTGCAGATGATTTGTTAGGCGTTATACCAATTGAGGCTACACCTGCTTCTTCAAATGCAGTAACGGCTAATCAAAGTGATAATCCTCAATCATCTACTCCTTTAACGCAGAGTGCAGACAATACTATTGATAATAGTCCAGCATCTCAAGAAAAGGAAGATGATAAAGTGTTTGTTGTATCAACATATGTTTATGTTTTTATTGGTGTTATGATTGTTATTGTAGGGGTGTATGGACAATCTAGGATTCGTTTGCGTAGTCGATGGAATCAATTGGATTATAATCAAAGAGTATGTATGATGTATCATTGTTTAGATAGATTAAAAGTACACATACCTGTTGAGATAATCCATGTAGTTAAAAAAGCAAAATTTTCTCAATATCAATTAAATGATGAAGAATACCAAAAGGCTTTATCAATATATACAAAGTTAATAAGTGAAGTTTATAAAGACTCATCAATTATAAGAAAAATAAAATTGAAAGTTATTGATGCATATATTTAAAGACCTTAGCTAATGATCTAATAATTGAGCTAAGGCTTTTTTGTTTAAAATAATAATTTTCTTATATTTGTTTTTAATATATCCTTTTTTGGCAAAATCATTAAGAACTTTTGTGACTGTAACACGGGATAAACCTACAATTGTTGCGATTTCTTCATGTGTATAAGGTAAAGTTGAATTAATGATTCCTTTATCAATATTATCTACAACTGTTTGTTCGAGAAGAAATGATGCAATTTTTTCATAGCGATTATATGTATATGCTTTTTTTAATAATGATGTCATATAATCACAAGTTTGTGAAAGAAGTTTAAGCAAAGATATTGTGAGCTCTTTTGAATCACTAAGATAAGGGTATAAGTCATCTAAATAACAAGAAATAAGTTCAACTTCATTAACTGCCATAACTGTTGTTGGTCTTAATGAGTTTTGAAAAAATGATGATTCTCCAAAGATACGTCCTTTTTCTAAGAATTCAAATGTAACTTCTTCTCCCATAGGATTGATATTAAAGACACGTACTCTTCCTTTTAAAATAAGGTATAAGTTTGTTGAGTCATCTTCTTGCATATAAATAATATCATTAGGATGATACTTTACTTTTGTTCCAGCTTTTTCAAAATAATGGAATAGATTTTCACTAATTTTCATATTATCACAACTTTCTTATTAAATTGTAACATATATTACAATTTAAACAAGATAAATATGATAATATCATGAACGAGGTGATAATTATGAAAGAAAAAGTGATGCATTTTATTTATATTGTTTTAGGAAATATTTTTATTGCTTTTGCATTAAGTACATTAGTATTGGAAAATCATATTATTGCTGGAGGAGTTTCAGGAATAGGAATTGTTATTAATCATTATTTAGGAATAAGTATTTCAATATGTGTAGGAATGATTAATATTGTTTTATTTGTTTTAGGGTTATTCTTTATAGGAAAAGAGTTTGCAATGACAACAATGGTTTCAACATTTCTTTTTCCAGTATTATTAGAATTTTTTGAAGGACATTCTGCATTTCATGGATATTTATCAGATCCATTGTTAGCCTGTGTTTTAGCAGGATGTATTATGGGAATTGGAATAGGATTAGTCTTAAAAGCTAATGCCTCTACAGGAGGAGTTGATGTTTTAGCAATTTTATTGAATAAGAAATTTGGCTTACCTGTGCATATTGTTTTAAATGTTATTGATTTAACAGTCTTGATTTTCCAGTTTTCATTTAATAATACGACACAAGTTATATATGGAATTGTGACAGTTGTTTTAACATCTATATTATTGAATAAAACGCTAACAACTGGTACAAGTTTAATACAGTTAACAGTAATGAGTGATGCATATGAGGAAATTAGACAAATGATATTACACGATGGTGATGCTGGAGTGACACTTTTAGCAAGTGAAAAAGGATATACAAAAGAAAAATCACAATTGCTTTTATCTGTTATTCCATATCGTAAGTTACCATCTATTAAAGAAAAGATTAACCAAATTGATCCTTTAGCGTTTATTATTGTTTCTCATATTGATGAGGTAGGTGGAAAAGGATTTACATTAGAAGTAAGATAAAACCTCTAGCTTCTATGAGCTAGAGGTCTTTTTTTACTAGTTTTTGAAGTGTTCAGTTACATAAACAGTTAATTTTCCATTCTTAACTTCAGAATAAATACCAACACCAATTTTTTTATAGCTTTGATTTAAAATGACTTTTTTATGTGTTGCACTATTCATTAAACTTTTATGGATAGCGTTAGAAAGTTGTGTTAAAAATGAAGTACTATAGCTTGATTTAGCAGTAGTAGAAACTTTAGCTAAGTCTTCACCAGCTTTTAAATTTTTTGTGCTGATACCATAATTACTTAAAACAGTAGACCAAGATTTACCATTAGGTCTTGTATGTGACCATTTTTTTACAATTTCTTTAGAACGAACATTTCCAGTTCTTTCTAATGTTGTAAGCTTTGCAACTGTTTTATTTTTAGCACTTTTCTTTCTTTCTTTATTAACTGAATTAATTAAATTTGTTCTAATCTTATTGAGTTCTGATGTACTTAAATTTCTTGCTTTTGATTTACTGCTACCAACTGTAGCTAGTGGTGTATCATCGTCTTCAATTTCCATAGTGTGTGTCTCAATTGTTTCGTTATCAGAATCACTTCCACCAGTTGTTGCTACTTCTAAAGTATGCACAACAAATTCAGTTGTTTCTGGACTCTTAGGTTGTGAAAAATGCCAAGTAGCAAACGCAACACAAATAACCAATGTACATGCGAGCAATGAGATAATTAACTTTTTGTTTTTCATAAAAAAACCCCTTTCATTTACTTAAAATATAGGAGAATTCCAATTAATATAAAATATATAGTTAATTGCAACTGGCTGCCATTTTACAGGCCCTATAGCTTTGCGTCCTTATTTTTCAATAAGTTTGCCAATCTCTCACTTAGAATTATAGCATAAAATCTAGATAATACAAGTTAATTGTTAAAAAAAGAGTGCAAATTCCTTTTGTTAAAAAATTGATTTTTTTTGAAATAAGAAAGATAGATTTATAAATAGAAAATATGATTGTTCTTTATATAATATGTTAGATTTGATAGGGGTGTTGGTATGAATGAAGTTTTGTGAGATGAATAAAATGTATTTTGAGGTTACTTTTTACTAAAAAATAATGCCTGAATTTAGGATTTAAGGACACTTGTTTCTCATTTGCGTTTTTTTTATAGAATAATCATTATTTTGTTTTGCTAAAAGCTCAAAAAAGTCTCTTTTTATCGTAAATTTTCATTTTTTGAAAAAGACACTTTTAGTTGCGTTTTTTTGGTAAAAAATGCTGTAAAACGCTTTCATTTTAACTTTGAGGTGGTATAATAATAGTGTTAATGAATATTTAAAGTTACATTATTAAAAAAGTTTATTCAAAAAATACTATGGAGGGATGGTATAAGTATGAAGAGAATGAGGAAGAAAGTAAAAAAGATTTCACGACTCTCATTTATTTTATTATTAGTAGGTGTTATGATTTTAACATCAGCTTTTAGCTATTCAAATTTAGTTAGAGCAGAAGAAGTTGGGTTAAATGAAAGTATTACTTCTGTTAAAATTAATGGAGAGTCAGATTCTCGTGTTAATGTTAAAGCAGGACAAGATAATGATTTTGTTCTTCATGTGACATTTCAAAAGGACCTTAAGAGTAAGGAGGCAAAAATAACAATACCAGATGTTATTGACGTGACTCAAGGGGAATCGAAAGAGATTAGAGCTGTAATAAATAATAAGGATGTCAAAGTGGGGAGTTATGACATTGTAAATAGTTCTATTGATTTGTCGTTTGATGATGTAAGTACAAAAGTACAAGATCAAAATATCCTATATATTGTTGATATGGATATAGCTTTTCAAGGACAGATCAATAAAACAGGACGTATTGAGTTTAATAGTTATATTCAAAAGGATGTAACTGTTATAGGAGAGCGTTTCTATAGCCCTAGAAGTGCTATGCAAACAGAAACAGTTGACTTAAATCAATTAGTAACTGGTGTAGAAATATCAGGACTTGTACAAGGAGCTGATGGGAAATATATTGCTAAGGCAGGGCAAGAATATACTTTTAATATTCAATTTAAAGAAAGAGAAAATTGTCAATTTGCTAATGATAATGAAATGGTTTACACAATTCCAGAAGAGTTGGCGGATGTAAATCTTCTTACAAATGGGGAATTTGTCATTAGAATTACTGATGATGCTGGAATTGTTCATGAAATAGAGGGAAATAAATATCGTATTGAAGATGGTAAAATTATAGTTAATTTTAATACAGAAGATTCTGAATATGATAAATTAATTGCAGCAGGAAATGTTGGTTTTCAAATACAATTAAAAGCAAAGTTTGATTCAAGTAAAGAAAAGATTGAAATATCATTTGGGACAGAAGTAAAAAAAGAAGTGACTATAGAACAACCAGTTAATAATGTTACTGTTAATAAGTGGGCTACTTTTGAAGATGGTAAAATCAAATATGCAATTGAAGTTAAAGCAACTGGAGATAATAATACAAATATTAAAGTAGATGATACACTTTCTAGTACAGAATTCATTAAAATAAATAATGATGTAAAAATTAGAACTGATAAGGATTGGGGAGATAATCTTACAGATTTAGAAGCTATTAAAAATAATATTATTTATAAGGATAATGGAGCAGGATTTACAACTATTATCCCTTCAATGAAAGATGGCGAAACAATTACATTTGAATATACTGCTGAAATTGATTATTCAAAATTCAATCCAAATCAAAGTATTGAAACAATTATTGGTGAAAATGGAAAGAATCATGTTAAACTTAATGATAGTGATGATGATGATAAGAATAGTACAGTTGATATTAAAAATCAAATTTCTTATTCATGGATAAAAAAATCTAGTGGAGAAGTTACAGAATCGTCAGAAGCTGGAATGAAGATTGTTCCATGGACATTGAAAGTCAATGAAGCAGCTAAAGCAAGTGTTGCTGGAAGTAAAATCACAGATGAGATTACAGATATCTCTAAAGATATCATGTCTTATACTGGAGATGGAATTGTTATTGTTGTTAGAGATGAAAATGGTGTTGAAGTGAGAACTGACACAATTTCATGGGATAAGTTGGTTGTTGGTGAAACTGATGGCAGAAAGACATCTTGGGAATACACAGTTCCTGAAACAGATAAGAATTATTCTTATGAGATTCAATATCAAACTATTGTAGACACGACTGGATTGATTGCAGATATAATTGTTAATAATGGAGCATCAGTTGGTGATCAAGGAACAAGTGGAAGTGCTACTGTAGAACCAGGAAGTACTGTTGAAATTCAAAAAGAATTTGTTAAATATAGTGATCAAGATGTTGAATGGAGAATTGTTGTAGATATTCCAGAAAATGGTTTGGATATTTGTGAAATTACAGATTTACTTCCTTCTAATTCATCACTTGTAACTTGGAATAAAGTTTTTGATTCATTAGATGAGAGTAGCTTAACAGTTAAAGATGATTTGGGAAATGATTTGGTGTATGATTTAGAATATGCAAAAGAAGTTGTTTATCCATATAAAGAAAACTGGCAACAAGATACTGATAATGGGAAAGAAGTTAATTCTGGTTTCACAGTTAAACTTTATAAAGATGATGAAAAAACAGAAACAGGTGTTGTTGCAGGTAAAAAGCAAGTCATTTTGACATTTAAAACAATTAGTAATCAAGATTGGTTAGATGCGGCAGTAGGTAATGCAACGCTTATAACACATACAAATACTGCAAAGGTTACAGCTAACAGTGTTGTTAAAGAATCTTCCGCTAGTGCAAAACCAATGAAGATTACTATGACAAAAGATGTGTATAGAGAATATGATAAAGTAAAAGTATATATTGATGAAAATACAAAACTTCCATATTACAAATATACTTTATTGATCCAAGGATTAAATGAACAAGTTGATCCAAATGATCCAATTGTGATAGAAGATGTTTTTAATACTCAATTTTTAAAATTATATGAAGTTAATGATGAAGTAAAACCAAGACTTTTTGGTGGAACTGCATGGCATCAAGGTTATGAAAATGGTAATTTGAATTATAAGATAACTGATGAAGGTAAAATAGAATTTACTATTGATAAATTACCTGTTAATTACGAAAATAAAATATGTGAAGTATACAAGATTGAATATTATTTAGCTGTAAAGGATCAAGCAGCGTATGATGAGTTGAATAAATTGGCTTTAGAAAATTCAAATAAATATGTGTTGAATAATAAAGCTATATGGGGAAATATAGAAGGATCAGTAGATGTTGATTGGACATATAATTATTTAAAGAAAGAGTTGCTTCAAGCAGCAGATGTTTCAAATAATTTTATTGCTAATTATCATTTGAATATTAATCCCGGAAAACAAGACTTATTACCTAATTCTGATGAAATAACAATTATAGATAGTTTTAATAATATAAGATTGGATCCAAAAACTTTAGTTGTAAAAGCTGATGGAAAAGTATTAACATCACCTGAAGATTATATTTATGATATTCAAAATGGAGTATTAACTATTAATGTATTTAATGGTGATGGAAAAGAAATTGATGTAACTTATTCAGGTAGAGTATATGGAGAAAATAATACGAATATAACATATTCTAATACTGTTCAAATATTAGGACGTGATGAAATTGATAGAATTGATGGGAATGCATATATACAGTCTATCGGATCAGGAGAAGGTAGCTTAGTTTCTATTAATCTAAAAAAATATGTTTATGGTAATATGGCGGTTGCATTGGAAGGTGCAGTTTATAAGTTATATGAATGTCAAACTGATGGAACAATATTGCCTGTAATGGGAAATGGCGAAGAAGTTACTTTTACAACAAATGATAAAGGTGAAATTCGTGTTTATGGTAATAACGCAAAAGATGGTTGGACTTTATGGGAAGGAAAGAGATATTGCTTAATTGAACAATCAGCTCCAAATGGATATACAATAGATCAAACACCAATTTATTTCACTATCACTAACAATCCACAAAGTGCAGACCAATACTTATCAAATGAGACTATTAATCAAGCAAATATAAAGGAAAATTTCCATATTACTAAAGTAGATGAAAAGACAAAAGAAGTATTAGCTGGAGCAAGGTTTGGATTATATTCTGATCCACAATGTACAATTTTAATTAAAGAATCTGTTTCTGATAGTGGTGGTAAAGCATCATTTAATCAACTAGATCCAGGAACATATTATTTGAAAGAAATTGATGCACCAGAAGGTTATAAATTAGATGGAACAATTTATACAATTATCATTAATGACGAATTAGAGGTTAGTAGTGCTAATACTGATGAAGAGCATTATTTAGCATTTGTTAAAGATGATGAAAATAATACATTCAAAGCAGAAATATCTAATCAGCCAGATATAGAGTACTTTGAAAAAACTGTTAGAAAAGTATGGGATGATAATGATAACCAAGATGGAATTAGACCAGAAGAAATCAAAGTACAATTAAAGGCAAATGGTGAAAATTATGGACCAGAAATTGTTTTAAATGAAGGAAATAATTGGACATATAAATGGGAAGAATTACCAAATAAAATTGATGGTAATGAAGTCACTTATACAGTTGTTGAAGTTGGAAGTGTCGAAGGGTATGAAAGAGGTTATAGTGAAGATACATTCACAATCACAAATACTCATACACCAGAGAAGACAGAAATATCTGGATTTAAGACATGGAACGATGCAGATAATCAAGATGGAATTAGACCAGAAAGCATTACAGTCAATCTATTCGCAAATGGAGAAAAGGTGGACAGTCGTGTTGTCACAAAGGATACAGACTGGAAGTATGTATTTGACAATCTTGATAAGTATAGAGATGGGGAAGAAATTGAGTATACAGTCACAGAAGATGAAGTTAAAGGATATACAACAGA
>JAETUM010000006.1 GCA_021768625.1 Candidatus Stoquefichus sp.
TTACATATTTCTATTTTTAATTCTTTTGAATATTGACTTTTTCTTCCCAATATAAAAACCTCCCGTATCAGTGTTTAATTATTTACACTGTCTACTAGGAAGTTATCATATCATTAGTGCAGCATCTTTTTTTTATATATCTTAAAGCATAATTTGTGTTTAAAGTAGTATAATAATAATTAGAGGTAGAAAAATGGATGAATTTCAAAGGTTAAAAGAAGACTTAATAAATTGTGATAGATGTAAGGATATTCTTGAATATCCACCACACCCAATATTTCAAGGACAAATCAATTCAGCAATTATGCAAATTGGGCAAGCACCATCAAGAAAGGTTATGGAAACAGGAAAACCATTTAATGATATAAGTGGAAAGAAACTGCTTTGTGATTGGTATCAAATTACACGAGAACAGTTTGAAAACCCTCAAAATTTTTATATAACATCTATAGGGAGATGTTATCCAGGTAAAGCTAAAGTGACTGGAGATAATCCACCATGTTTAGAATGTGCAGATTTGTTTTTGAAACGAGAATTAGAAATTATTGAACCTCAAATATATATTATTATTGGTAGCTATGCAGCACAATATTTTTTTGGAGATGAGCCATTAGAGAAACTTGTCTTTCATGATCATACATACAAAGGAAAACCTTTATATGTATTACCTCATCCATCGCCATTAAATAGAAAGTGGTTGAAAGATCATCCGTTATTTGAAACATCAAGGATGATAGAAATAAGAAAAACTATTAAAGATATTCTACAAAAGTAAAAAGAGTTTTTCATGATATAAAAACTCTTTTTGCTTTATTATTTGAAATCTTCAATTAATTTTAATGCTTGGTCTAAAGTTTTAGCTCCATCCATCATACCATAAGTACGCATATCAATAACATCAACAGGTATAGCGTTTTTAACTTGTTCTTTGATAGAATTTAAACGGAATCTTACTTGAGGTCCTACTAAAATAACATCTGCAGGATCTGCAGCATATTCACTTACTAATGCTGATTCACTTACTGCCCAAATTTTACATTCTAAACCTTTTTCTGCTGCTGCCTTCTCCATACGAGTAACAAGTAAACTTGTTGACATACCAGCACTACATGCTAACATAATTTTAATCATAACGTTCTCCTCCTTGTTATCATTATATACTTTATTTGTTTAATAGAAAAGGATTATTATAAGAAAAAAAGAGTTGACTTATTCTTGATACTTTAATAACATAAATCTAAGGTGATGAAATTGGAGAAAATAAAATATATTTTCTTAATGATATTAGTAATGGCACTTGGAACGCAGATTGTATATGTTTTATCTGATGAATTGACATTCACAATATTACAAAAGATTCTTATTGTATTTGTACAAGTTATGTCAATTATTGGATTTACTTTTTTTCATATATATAAAAAGAATCAAGAAAAACGAAAGCAAGGTATTTATTTAGCACATATCTTTATTTTTATGATATATATAATTAACTTGGGATATGTTTTATTATTTGATCAAGATTTTGGTAGAAATGCTCAACATTTAGTGGGTTTTGATCTTGTTAATCTTGAATTTATGCGAACGATTCAATTGTTTATTCATGGATATCAATTAGGAGTGTTAAGTTTAGAAAGCATTATAATGAATATATTAGGGAATGTAGTGATTTTTATGCCTATGGCATATTTTTTGCCTATATTTTTTAAAAAACAAAGAAAATGGTATGTATTTTTCATTACTATGAGCCTTTTAGTTGCAAATATAGAAATATTACAAATGATATTGCAAACTGGATCAGCAGATATTGATGATTGGTTTTTAAACGTCATTGGAGTTATGAGTTTATATGGTCTTTTTATGGTAACACCATTAAAAAAGTTATATAGTTTGTTAGAGAGGAAAGAAAAGTGAAAAAGAAAGATTTTATAGTTATTGCTGTGTTGTTAATATTAATAGGTGGTGGATATTTTATATTTCAATTGTTGCAGGGAGAGAAGGATATTGTAGAAATCTATTATCAAAATAAGGTTGTAGAAACAATTGATATTCATGTTAATAAGACATATACTTTACAGGGAAGTTATGGTTCTTTCTCATTAGAAGTAAAAGATGGGAAATATCGTGCAACTCATGTTGAATGTCCTAATCATGATTGTGAAAAAGTAGGATGGGTAGAGGCAGGTAGTACAAGGCAGATTGTTTGTGTTCCTAATGAAATCTATGTTATTCAATCAGGAGTAGAAGATAATATACAAAAATAATATTTATCTTAACTTTGTGTCAAGGAGAATAAGGGAATAGTTATTGAGATAGCTATTCCTTTTTCGTTATAAATTTAATTTATTCTAGAAAATGGAAAATCATATTTAATTATGAAAAGGCTTTTCATTTTTTTGAAGAAATATGAAATGAAAAGTGAAACGTTGTTGAAAACCCTTTCGTAGATATTGTTTATCTTTTTTAAAATGATAATATTAGTAATGTAAAGGAGGAAGAGGTATGAAGAAATTTGGTAGAAAAATATTTGTATCTGCATTATCTTTATCTATGATGTTGGCAAGTGTTATGGGTTCAGTGAACTATGTCCATGCTAGTGATAATGATGGTCGACAATATATATGGATACTGATCAAATCATTACTAAAAACTTTGAAGGATTTGGAGTTCAATGGGATCCAAGTGATTTGTTTGATTATGCAGATGAACAATGGGATTCATTTTATGAGAAAGCTGGATTCTTAAGCCCTAATATTATGCGTGTGATGTTGCATGATGGGGATAGTTATGTAACAGGATTTGATGAAAATAATAATCCAATTTATGATTGGAACTCTGTAATGATGAAAAGAGTGTGCAAAATTTTAGATTTTGCAGAAAAGAATAATATATCTATTATGTTAGGAGAATGGAGAAGTATTAGTGAAAGAGGACTTCTTTCTTATACTGATGTAGGTAAAACTGTTAAATGGGATAATCCAATTTGGCAAAGAATGATAATGGATTGTCTAGAATACCTTATTGTTGAAAAAGGGTATACATGTATTAAATATTATAATATGGTTAATGAACCAAATTATTATGTAAGAGACAATGGTGGAACTGATGAAGCATCTTATAATATGTGGAAAAAGGGTATTACTCAGTTAAGATAAATGATGGATGAGTCAGATGTTGAAGCTATTAGAAATATTAAAATTGTTGGACCTGATGTTTATGATAAGCAAGAGGCTTGGATTAAACAAGCGAAGAGTGATGAGCTAAAAGATAAAGTTGAATTAACTGAAATTCATAGATACTCACCTAAGAGCGAAGTTGAATCAGGTTTAATTGAAACAAAATTAAAAAATTGGAAAGCTATTGCTGAAGAAATGGATCCTAATGTTAAAGAAGAAGGATTTGCAATAGGAGAAATGGGTCTTTCAGGAACTGGGTCTGATGATTCACAATTGAATGCAAGAAACTATGATTATGGTGTTGATATCTTTGACTATGCTTTACAAGCTACACGTGCAGGATTGAAATTTGGAAGCGTGTGGGGATTTGAAGATAGTATGCATGTTCAACATAATGATATCATTAATACATTTAAGGATAAGTATGGTCCTGCAGCTCAAACTGAAGAAGGAAGAGCTTATAAAGTTCACACTCCAACTGGAGACCCATCAATTGATAATGATATTAAAATTTGGGGATTCTGGAATGAACTTGGAGAAGAAATGGCAGCCCAAAATGAAGCTGCTGGTGTAACAAATAGAGCAAATACTGTTAAAGCAAGTGATGAGAAATTAAAACCTTGGTATTATACATGGTCAATGATTTGTCGTTATTTTCCAGCAGGAATGCAAATTTTAGAAACAACTGACAGTGGTGTTAATCAAGTAAGAGCAACTTCTGGTATTATTCCTAAAGGAAATAACAAAGCTGACTTAAGTATTGCTGTTGTAAATACATCAAATAAGGAACAAAAAGTTACTTTAAATGTTCCAAATGCAAAAGGAGTAACAGATTTAAATCAATATTTCTATTTTGATGGTGATAGACCAATGAATGATAAAGGCCAATTAGAGACTTATGATACATTAAAAAATGTTGATTTAGCAAAAGGATTACAAGTGACTATGCCAGCTAATACATGTATGATTTTTACAACATTAGGATATAACCGTGAAAGTCATCCAATGACATTAACAACTGGGCAATTACCTGATGTAACTGGTATAGAAATTGCAGAAAAGACAAATGCTCAAAAAATTGTTGTTGATGAAACATACCAAATGACAACTCAATTTACACCATCTATTGCTAGTGCTGAAGTAGAATGGAGAATTGCTGATTACTTTGGAAATGATTCTGATATAGCAACTATAGATAGTGACGGAAAACTTGTTGCAAATAGAGCAGGTCAGTTCAAAGTCATTGGATCTGTTAAGGGTCATCCAGAAATAAGTGCTAGTATTGATATGACAGCAACAACAACAAAGAATTTAATAGATAATTTAGTTGATTTAGATGTTGGTACTTATGAAGGAATTGTAAGAGATGATAATTCAGCTAACTTTAATAATACAAAGACAATAAAGCGTAGTGATAGTAATGCTAATGGAAATCCAGGAATTATTACATATACAGCAGATGGTATCTTTGACTTTGAATTGAAAGCATACTCTCTTAAATCTACATTACCTTCATCTGGAAATTTTGTAGTAGAAGTATCTAAGAATGGAAATGATTGGGAATCTGTTGAGTTAAATTTTGCATCTCAATCTCAATTAAGTTCAGGTTGGTATCCATTCATTGTTACACCTCAATCATTAGATGCACTTCAAAATTATCAATATTTAAAAGTGACAATGAATAGTAAAAATGGATATAAGACATATGATCCTCAATATGGAGGAGGTACAATTTCTTATGGAAAACAATCTGCTTCTGAAATCAAGTTAGATAATCAAGAAAAATATGTTGTGTTAGATAAAACAGTACAATTTAATGCTTCAGTATTACCTCTTACATTATCTCAAGATGTGACATATAAAGTTGTTGATCCAAATGGAAACCAACAACAAAAGCAGTTATTGATGAAAATGGTGTTTTAACTGGTAAAGAGTTAGGTGATGTTATTGTTATCGTAGAAACAAAGGATCAAGCTTTAGCAACATATTATCCTATTAAGGTTATTGGAGGATATTTTGTTGATGAAATTAATAACTTTGATTTCATGTATGATTATAGTTCTTTCACTTATGAGGATAGCAAGAGTAAATTTGGAGAAGCGCCATTGATTAAAAGAACAAGTGATACACCACAAAGTATAGTTTATGCTTACAATGGTATTCAAGAAGTTGCATTTGAAGCATTTAGTAACTCAACATTTGGTGAAGATCAAGTTAGTATCTATATGTCTGAAAATGGAATTGATTATGACTTGATAGATGC
This sequence comes from Candidatus Stoquefichus sp., assembly GCA_021768625.1. GTDB lineage: Bacteria > Bacillota_I > Bacilli_A > Erysipelotrichales > Coprobacillaceae > MGBC163490. Next base: position 5,437 of record JAETUM010000006.1, read on the forward strand.
AAAAATCACAAAAATAGGAATTGCACCTGGATCAAGTGATTTCTCTAAATATAGTATTACAGCATCAGTTGATACTGATAAATATAATTTTGTAAAATTTGAAGTAAAAAATGATTCAAAGATTTTTAATCCAATGATAGCAAAAGCAGAGATTGCTTATAATTATCCTTATGGTGAAGCTACAGATTTAAATGTTCTAGATAAGCGTATAAATGTTAATGTTGGAAAAGATATACAAATCAATACAAAATTAGCACCATTAGATGCAACAAAACAATTGCAATATGAAAGTGCTAATCCTGAAATAGCAACTGTCAATCAAGACGGTGTGGTAACTGGTGTTAGTATTGGAACGACTGTTATAACTGTTCGTCTTAATGATGAAAAGTACATAAAAGTTCCTGTGAATGTTTATACTGAAAATTATGCTTTAAATAAACCAGCAACAGCAACTTCTGTTAAAGCAGGACAACCTGAATTGGCTGTTGATGGAAATTATTCAACAAGATGGGGATCAAAAGAAGGAACAACTGTTACTGATTCTATAACTGTAGATATGGAAAAGGTTCAAACAATTGATACAATTAAGATCTTCTGGGAAAATGCACGAGCTTTAGATTATGATATTGAAGTCGCTGGTGAGGATCAAGAATTTAAGGTCATTAAAGAGATGAGAGGTATCAGTGGAACTTATAATGATGTTATTAACTTTGAGAGTACTCAAGCACGATATGTAAGAATAAGTGGTAAAAAACCAGTTTCAAAGTATGGATATTCTATTTATGAATTAGAAATTTATAACAATTCAAGTATTGTTGATGTTGCAAGTATTGACTTTGATGTTGATACAACAGAATTATATGTTGGACAAGAAGTTGATTTAGCTGTAAAAGTTAGTCCTGAAAATGCAACATACCCATTACCTGTTTATACAAGTTCAAATGAAGATATTATTAAAATAGTTAATGGTAAAATGATTGCACGTAAGGCAGGTAATGTTGTTATTACTGCAGAGGCTGATGGTCAAACAACAACAATGAATATTAAGGTTGTTGATGAAAATAAGTTTAAAATTGCTAATGAGTTAGATACACTTGTTATCAAGAATGGAAAAATTCAATTCCCTACATCTGATAGATATAAATTTATTATTGAATCTTCATCTCATGAAAAAGTAATAGGATTAGATGGAGTAGTACATACACCAATTAATGATACATCTGTTGATATTGTTGTGAGAGTAGAAGATAAAGAAAATGATGATTCAAGAGTAGCTTTAACTAAACCAATTACATTAAATGTTAAAGGTGATGAAAAATTATTGACAGTATTGCTTCAAAAGATAGAAGAAGCTAAAAACCTAGATAAAGATTTATATAAACCTTCAACATTAGAGAAAGTGACAAAGGCTTTGGATAAGGCTGAAAAGATTATAAAAGTGGATGATCTGTTAGTAAGTGAAGTTAATGAAGCTTTAACAAATCTTAATAAAGGTATTGAAGGTCTAGAATTAAAGGAAGATAGATCAATACTTAACAAGCAATTAGAAGTATTAAAGAATTTAGATAAAGAGTTATATACTCAATCTTCATATCAAAATATGCTTGATACAATTAGTGAAATTGAAAGAAATATTAATGATGATTCTTCTAAAAAGGATATTGAAGAAGCTATAGATCAACTTAATAAAGCTAATGCTATGTTAGTTAAACAAAGTGATTATGATTTATTATCACAAAAAGTAGAAGAATTGAAAGATATGGATTTAAGTATGTACACAACTGCAAGTATAAAAGACTTAAAAGAAGCATTAGAAAAAGCAGAAACATACTTAAATGATGATTCTATAACAACTCAGGGATTATATGATTATTATGTATTAGTTTTAGATGCATATAATCAATTAGAACTCAGAGGAGATAAAACTGCATTAGAAGCTTATATTGCTAAGATTGAAAAAGAAGACTTATCATCTTATACATCAAAGAGTGTTAATGATTTGAATAAAGTGCTTAATGATATTAAGAAGAAAATAAAAAATAACTTAACTGATAAAGAATATACAGCATTAATGCAACAATTACAAAAAGCTTACAATGCACTTGAAAAGAAAGAAACAGTAAAAATTACACAAGATGAGACAATTAACAGTAATGTTTTAGGTGATACAGTTGATAATGTAAAAACTGGTGATGCTACATTACTAATGCCATATGCTATCCTAGCATTATGTGCTGCTGGAGTATATGTTGTTATTAAAAAGAAACGTGTTTAATAAGTAAAAGAAAACTCTAAGGTACTTCATGTATCTTAGAGTTATTTTTTTAATCTGTGATCTATTAAAACATCAGTTTGGTGTTTTGTTTCAAAAGATTCTTCATAATGTCTAGAAAATATACCTGTATATAAAATATCAAAGACAAGATGAATGGAAATAGTAGAACCAAGTGTTGATATTTTATTATATATTTGTTCTCTGCTATCAAGATTTAAAATATATTGACAGTATTGAGATAGCTGATTTTCTCCCAAAGAGGTAATACCAATCATTGGTGTTTTTTGAATTTTAAGTATTTTAGCTGCATTAATAACTTCTTCGGTTTCTCCAGAATAAGAGACAAGAATTGCACAGTGTTTTTGATTAGATAGTGCTGCTTGGAATAGCTGTTCATTAACCATAGGAGCAATGTTAACCCTTTTACCAATTCTAAACATTTTGTATTGAAAGTCACTTGCCATTCTTAATGGACCAGATACACCATATATGTCAATAACATCAGCTTTATCTAATAATAAAATGCTTTTACGTAATTGCTCTTGATCCAAAATATGCATTGTTTCGTCTATACTTTCTTTATATAGCTTTACAATTGTATTACTAATATGAGAAATATTAATGTTTTTATCAAATGGGAAATTCGCATTAATATTTTCACGATGAGACAAAACATATTGTAAGTTTGTAGCTAAATCCATTTTAAAATCATTATATCCTTTATAGTTTAGTTTTTGGCATAAACGGACAATAGTAGCAGGAGAAGTATATGTCTTTTGAGCGAGTTTAACTGTTGAAAGGTTGAGAACTTCTTCTGTGTTATTTAATATATATTGTGCAATGACTTTTTCGGATGCAGAAAAATGATTTCCAATTTCTAATTTTTTTAATACACTCATAATGATCACCTCTTAAGAAGTATATCATTAATTATTATAAAATGATATATTTCTTTTGTTTAGATAAAGAATTTGACAATATTTTTTATTAAGTACTATAAGAAATTTTTTTGATTTTTTCACATATTCCTTTGATTATTTCAATAAGTTTATTGAATAAACTAAAGATGATAAGAGGAGGAGAATTTATGATAAAAAATGCTTTTTTAAGTATTAAGAAAAATATTGGTAAAACAATAGTTTTGTTTATTTTGATGTGTGTTATAGCTAACCTTGTTATAGCGGGATTATCGATTCAAAGTGCTACATCTAAGTCAATGGATCAAGTCAGAACATCGCTAGGAAATGAAGTGACATATTCTTATAATATGAAGAGTATGATGAGAGGGCGTGAAAAAGGTGAAGCATTAGATTCTGCAATTCAATCTATAACAGTAGAAATGGCAAATCAATTAAAAGAATTGCAATATGTGGATCATTATAACTATACAGTTAATGTGAGTGTTTCAAGTGATGATATTGATCCAGTGAAAACAAGTGAGTCAGAAGATGACTCAACAACAAAAAGACAAATGCCACAAGGAAATCAACCAAGAATGTTAGATCAAAATGATTTTACAGTTGTTGGGAACACAACAATGGCATACATTAGTGAGTTTACAAAAGGAAATTATGTTTTAAAGAGTGGAAGACTATTAACAGAGAAGGATGAAAAAACAAAGAACTGTATTATTGAAACAAATTTAGCAACTGATAATGATTTAAAAGTCGGTTCTACATTTAAGGTAACAGCAACTCACGATGATGAAGAAATATCAGAAACATTAAAAGTTGTAGGGATATATGAGGTTGAAACGACAGACCAAATGGGAGGAATGATGAGTAATCGTCAAAATCCCATGAATCAAATATATACAAGTTTACAAACCGCTCAAAAGCTAAATAATAGTACAACAAATATTTCAAGTGCTATATATTATTTAGATGACCCAGAACATATTGAAAAATTTAAAGAGTTAGCAGAATCAAAAAATATTATTGATTTTGAAACATTTACTTTAGATGCTAATGATCAAATATATCAAAGAAGTATATCATCATTAGAAAATATGGAATCTTTTGCGACAATCTTTTTATGGGTTGTTATTATAACTGGAAGTTTTATTTTATGTTTGATTCTCATTTTAACATTACGTAGTAGATTTTATGAGTTTGGTGTTTTTCTATCATTGGGAGAATCTAAGATTAAGATTATTTTTCAACAATTTATTGAAATAGGAATTATTTTTTCCTTAGCGTTTGCTTTATCATTAACAACTGGAAAAATGGTTTCTAATGTTATGAGTGCAATGTTAGAAAGTTCTCAAAATAATAAAGAAGAAATGGTAATGGAAATAAAGGATGATGATCAAACAGGAATACAAGGAAATAAAAGATTTGATAAAAATGATATTTTTGATAAGGCTATGCAGGCTCCTACTAATGAAAATTTAGATGTTTCTTTAACAACAGAAACAATTATACAACTTGCTGAAATTACAGGGTTAATTTGTATAGCTTCTATTATTTTGCCATCTATTTATGTTTTAAGACTTTCTCCAAGAGAAATATTGATTAAAAAGGAGGGATAGATATGGATGAGAAAGTATTAAGTTTTAATAAAGTTTGTTATTATTATAAAGATGGATCTAGACAAGTAAATATTTTAAAGGATGCATCTTATGATTTTGAAAAAGGAAAAACATATGCTATTGTAGGAGCAAGTGGTAGTGGGAAAACAACATCACTTGTTTTGGCGGGAGGATTGGACAATCCTAAGAATGGAACTATTCTTTATAAAGGGAAAAATATTTCAGAGATTGGATTAACGAAGTATAGAAGAGATTATGTTTCTATAGTTTTTCAATCATATAATCTTATTACCTACATGAATGCTATACAAAATGTTGTCAGTGCTATGGATATATCACATATTAAGGTGTCCAATAAAAAAGCATATGCTATGGAAATACTTAAAGAACTAGGATTAAATGAAGATGAAAGTAAACGTGATATTCGTAAGTTATCTGGAGGACAACAACAAAGAGTTGCTATAGCGAGAGCTATGGCTAAAGATGTTGATTTAATCCTTTGCGATGAACCAACTGGCAATCTTGATGAAGAAACATCAAAAGGCATTATTCAAACTTTTGTTCAATTAGCACATGAAAAGAATAAATGTGTTATTGTTGTTACACATTCAAAAGAATTTGCTTCGTGCTTAGATGTTCAATTAAGAATTCATCAAGGACAATTACAAAAAGTGTAAAATAATAAATTGTTCACAGAGAATTCATATGATAAAGTTAATATATAAGTGTCTTAAGAAAAGACATATAATAAAAATATAGGCGACCCCTCTCCCTGAATATTCAATCGTCTATAAATGAAAAGAACGTTTCCCCACGTTCTTTTTTTTGTATTTTGTACAACTTTTCTGCGTTTTGTACACGTTATATTTCTTTTTATAACATGATATGATAGTTCTTTATTATGAAGATATAAAAAAGGAGAGAAAATTATATGAATGAATATAATATGTTTAGAATTGAAATGGTTAATGAAATATTATTAGGTGTTGCAGAACTAAGGTATTATAAAGTAAATATAAATAACGATTATGGGAGACCATCTTATTTAAATCTATTATCAGATATGGATCTTGAAAGAATATACAATCAAATTTCTGATAAATTAAAAGAAGTAAAGGTTGCTTATAAATAAGCCGTACATTTGTATTTATATGGGTCAAACATTAGATTTAGTATATAACAAAAAAATATATTTTAAGACATCAGTAAAAGCTACTTTATAAGTAGCTTTTACTATCTAGATATATTTATTAAAACCTTTAAATGATATGAAAGTGTTTTAAAGCATGTTCAATACCATTGGCTTTTATATGTTTTGTACGATAAGTCACAAGATCAAAAAGAAGGGGATGACTATTTCCCATGGCTACAGATTCTTTTGTATAAGATAGCATAGGAAGATCATTTGTTGAGTCTCCAATACTTATTGTTTGTTCTAGGGGTATATGTAGATAATCTATTAATGTTTGAATACCAGTAGCTTTAGAATATCCTTTAGGAACAACTTCAATAAAATTAACATCTCTTTGAATAATTTCAAAATAAGGTTCTAAGAAATCTTTAAAACGCTCAATATCAGCATTTTCATCATACCATGCAGCGAACTTATCAAACATAACAACGTCATGTTGATTATATATTCCTACGTTGAATCCCTCATCAATATATCTTTGTTGAAATTGACAAATAAGTGGTTGATAATTATTTTCTAAGAAATAAACACCATTTTTTCCTTCTAAAACGGTTTCTATTTTACATTCAAAAGTCATTTGAATAACTTTTTTTCTTAAATCATAAGGTAATTCAGTATGAAAAATATTTTGATGATGATATTCAATATATGTTCCACATCCACAAATATATCCATCAAATTCAATATCTTTGACTTTTTGATCAATAGTTGAGATAGGTCTGCCTGTGTTAATCACACATATATGTCCATTTTTCCTGGCTTGAGAAATAGCTTGTATAGTTGATTGAGGAACAGTTGCTGTTTCTTCATCAAGTAATGTTCCATCTATATCAAAAAATATAATTCGTTGATTCATCTTTCTTCTCCTTTTTTCATTTATCATAACGATAATTGATTAATTGGTCAAGAAGAAGGCAGTGTTTTTTATTATAGTTGAACATATTGAAACAGAATTGCTTTATATGGATATTGTAAAAAAATTGTCACTATGATATAATTTTTTTGATTTCTTGTTAACATAAAGTTGATATGAAATAGTAGAATTGTCATAAGATGAAGGAGGGAATCTGTTATGTATAAAATTTTACGTAAAGAAGTATTGAATGATGTTGTAGAATTAATGGAAATTCATGCTCCTTATGTAGCTAGAAAGTGTGAACCAGGGCAATTTATCATTCTTCGAGTTGGAGAAGATGGGGAGAGAATCCCATTAACAATTGCTGATTTTGATAGAGAAAAGGAAACAATTACAATTATTTATCAAATAGTTGGTTATTCTACAAAGGAATTAGCAAAGCTTAATGAAGGTGATGAATTAACTGACTTTGTTGGTCCTTTAGGAGCACCAACAGTTTTACATCAATCAAAACATGTTGTAGGAGTTGCTGGTGGGGTAGGAAGCGCGCCATTATATCCACAATTAAGAGCTTTAGCAGAAATGGGTGTTGAAGTTGATGTCATTATTGGTGGTAGAGAAGCACAATATGTTTTAATGGCAGATGATTTTAGAAAGTTCTGTAAAAATGTTTATATTACAACTGATGATGGGTCATTAGGAGAAAAAGGTTTTGTTACAAATAAATTGAGTCAATTAATAGAAAACGGTGAAGAAATTGATGAAGTTATTGCAATTGGACCAGTTCCTATGATGAAGGCAGTTGTTGGAGTAACTAAGCCATTAAATATAAAAACATCTGTATCATTAAACCCAATCATGATTGACGGAACAGGAATGTGTGGATGTTGTCGTGTGAGTGTAGATGGAAAGATTAAATTTGCGTGTGTAGATGGACCAGATTTTGATGGATTACAAGTTGATTTCGATGAATTAATTGCACGTCAAAAGATGTTTGTTGAAGAAGAACATCATGTTAGTGAAAATGCTAACCGTATGTGTAATTTAATGGGAGGTGTGAAGTAATGCCAAATATGTCATTAGAAAAGGTAAAAATGCCTGAACAAGATCCTAATGTTAGAAATAAAAATTTTGAAGAAGTATCTTTAGGATATACAAAAGAGCAAGCAATGGAAGAAGCAACACGTTGTTTGAATTGTAAACATAAGCCATGTACTCAAGGGTGCCCTGTAGGAGTGCCTATACCAGCATTTATTTCAGAAGTGGCTAATGGAAACTTTGAAAAAGCATATGAAATAATTACAAGTGAAAATGCTTTACCAGCAATATGCGGTCGTGTATGTCCACAAGAAAATCAATGTGAAGGAAAATGTGTTCGTGGAATTAAAGGAGAATCAGTAGGAATTGGGCGTTTAGAAAGATTTGTTGCTGATTATCATAGAGAACATGGAAAAAAGAAAGAAGTTAAAATTGAAAAAAATGGAAAGAAAGTAGCAATAGTAGGTAGTGGGCCTGCAGGTATTACTTGTGCAGGAGAGCTCGCTAAAAAAGGTTATGATGTTACAGTATTTGAAGCATTGCATAAAACAGGAGGAGTTTTATCATATGGTATTCCAGAATTCCGTTTACCAAAATCACTTGTACAACAAGAAGTAGATGGAGTCGCTGAATTAGGAGTTGATTTTGAAACAAATGTTGTTGTAGGAAGATCGATAACAATTGATGAATTACAAGAACAAGGTTATGAAGCAATATTTGTAGGAAGTGGAGCAGGGTTACCACGTTTCCAAGGTATACCAGGTGAAAACTTAAATGGTGTTTATGCTGCGAATGAATTTTTAACTCGTGTGAATTTGATGAAAGGATATGAATTTCCAAATCATCCAACACCAGTAAAGATTACAGATACTGTATGTGTTATTGGAGCAGGAAATGTTGCTATGGATGCTGCAAGAACAGCTAAACGTTTAGGTGCAAAACAAGTTTATATTGTTTATCGTAGAGGTGCAGAAGAGGTTCCAGCTCGTGCAGAAGAGGTACATCATGCAAAAGAAGAAGGAATTATCTTTAAATTATTAACCAATCCAGTAAAAATAGAAGGTGAAAATGGATGGGTTAAATCAATGGAATGTGTAGAAATGGAATTAGGAGAACCAGACGAAAGTGGTAGAAGAAGACCAGTTGTTAAAGAAGGTTCAAACTTTACTATTGAAACAGGTACAGTTATAGTTTCTATTGGTCAAAGTCCAAATCCATTAATTAGACAAACAACACCAGGGTTAGATACACAAAAATGGGGTGGAATCATTGTTGATGAAGAAACAATGAAAACATCAAAAGATGGTGTTTATGCTGGTGGAGATGTTGTTACAGGAGCAGCGACAGTTATTTTAGCAATGGGTGCTGGTAAAAAAGCGGCTCAAGCTATTGATGATGCATTAAAAAATAAATAAAAAAAAGAAGATTTAATTCTATAAAGATAGAGTTAAATCTTTTTTTTATTGCTTTTTACAACATGAGTCTCTTTCTATTAAGTAACATGGTAATTGGATACGCATAGGATTAAGAGAATCACCTTTTAAATGTGAATAATATAATAATTGCGCACCTAGCTCTCCCATCTCATAAGCAGGAGCATAAATAGTTGAGAGAGGTGGGGACGTGAAGTTTGTGGATTCTATATTGTCGAATCCTATAATAGATATGTCCTCAGGAACACGAATGTTATTGTCATGAAGAGCACGCAATGCACCTATAGCAATTGGATCACTCGCAGCGAAAATAGCATCAGGTAAATTTTGAGACTGAATGAGTTCGGTCATCATATTATATCCAGATTCACTTGTAAATTTGTCTTCTATAATATATTGATGATATTCAATATTATATTGTTGACAATACTTTTCAAAGGAACTACGACGTGTATCTGAATATTTTTGATTATCATCATCATGCTCAATACCACCTAAAAAACCAACCTTTTTGTGACCTAACATATGGAAATAATCAACGACTTGCTTCATTGCATTATCGAAATCTAAAACAACGCATACTTCACTACATGGGCTTATTAAATCCATGTCTAGTAAAATGATTTTATTGCAAAATGATTTTAATTTATGGATATATTCAATACTGAACTTTCCTAAACAAATGATTCCACTTACATCATTAAGAGATTGAAAAATATTAATATCATCTGAAAAAATACGTTTAACAGCAATTTGATGAGATTTTAAAAAACTTTCCACACCTTGTCTTAAAGTGAGATAGTAGGGATCATTTAATTCTTCGTCAATTGAATACCACTGTACAATAGCAAAAGTCACTTTTGTAGTTTTTTTAGGTTTGACAATATATTGCAATTGTTTAGCTGCTTCTAAAACAGCTTTTTTTGTGTCTTCTGTAACGCTCAATGTTTCATCGTTATTTAAAATACGTGAAGCTGTTGCAATAGACACATTAGCTAATTGAGCTACATCTTTTAATTTTGCCATCTATATTTTCTCCTATATCTTATATGTACAATAAATAATACCATAAATTGCTACAAATTACTACATCTTAAAAATAAAAAGGAAGTAAAATAAATATATAAATAAGTAAAAAATGAATAAAAAAATAAATATAATTTTACTAAGATTATTGTTTTTTTAATAAAATTAAGTATAATATAGATTGAGATAACAAATAAATATACGGAGGTAAAAAATGGGAAAACTAAAAAATATTATATTGGGGGCTTTAATAGGGACTATAGCTGTAGGAATGACACCTACATATGTTTATGCAAATGAAACAATTAATGCTAGAGTAGAAGCACGTTATAGCTCAAATCGTATTTCTTGGAATAAGGTTGGAGATTATGATAAGTACAATGTTTATAGGATGGGAGATGACGATACAAAGCTCTCTCTTATAGCGACAGTAGATGGCTTGGAATATATAGACAATGATTCAGGAACTAATACTCAAGAAAGATATATTATTAAATGTGCTAATGATGAAAGTATTCAATCATCTATTGTTAAAGATTCATATAAAACAGGTATAGAAGCAGTACAGGGTCATGCGACTGCTGAAGTCAATAATTTTCATGTTTCTTTATTAGGTGGAAATGAGAAGTTTGATGGAACAAAAGTATTACAATTTTCTCAAAATATCAATCGTTTACAAGAAATAAAGCAAGGAACAGTTTTAATTTCTTTTAGACCTGATAAAGAAAAGATAGTTAATAATAGAGAGATTTTATTAAATATCAAAGATAAAAGTGCTGTAACACCTACTGATAATTATATAACTGGATCGCCAAATCCGGCAAATTGTATTAGTTTTATGCAAGGGACAAGTGATTTATTAAGATATGATATTGGTAGTAATACTGTTCGTTATAATATAAGTAATGCAATTGATGAAAATGGGTGGACAACTTATAGTTTAACAACATACACTAATGGAACAACTTCTTATTTTAAAAATAGAGTCAATGGGAAAAAAGAGGCTAACTATGATCATCAAGGAAACTATCTTCATAACTTCTTAAATAATAGTGCTATTACAAATTTAAACTTTTTAACAATTGGTGGCACAATTAACAATGGAGTCAATAAAGCATGGTTTAAAGGTGAAATTGCTTATGTAACAATTACTGATGAAGTTATGTCTGAAAAGGAAGTAGAAGATTATACAGTTGCTGTAACAAATAAGTTAAACAAGATGGATATTTCTTTAGGGTCACAAATTTCTCAAATGTTTACTGAAGATGTAGATAATACATGGCTATTTGTTGGTGGTGAGGAAGTCCAAGGAAGTTATGATTATGTTCAAGGAATGAGGAATTATGTAAGCCATTTTGAAGAATATATTAGATGGACACAAAGTGGTAATACTACTGCTGGAAAGCAACGTTTTGTTATGAATGTCGGTAAAAAGGGACAGACATTAAATGATATTATTAATCGTTTTGATTTATATAAGAATGAATTTAATCCTAAAGCAATGGCTTATATGGTAGGAAAGGAAGATTATAATCAAGATAATGTCAATCGTTTTAAAGAGGAATTAAGACAATTTATCACATTATCTTTATCGTTAAGAAATAATCAAGGGTTTGCTATTATTCAAAAGCCACATAATATTAATGATTCTCATACTGATAATATTATTACAAAATATTGTCAAGCTATTGATGAAGTTATAGAAGAGTTCACAAATGCAAATAATGATCAAAGAATAGTTGTTGTAGATCATAGTGTAACAAAAGAATCATTAAAAGATGGATTATTGAATCAAAAAGGACATTATGCTATTGGACAACAGTTAAGTGAGGCAACATTAAAGACAACAAGTCATTATCCTTGTACTGTTGGTGTGAATTTTAATCTTGAAAATATGAATACAGTAGAAACATATGCAAAAGACATTAAACCAGTGGTGAAAAGTACTGATGATTCTTTAGAGATTGAGATACCAGCATATAAAGATATCCAAGAATGGAAATATGTCTTGACCTTAGAGGATAAAACAATAACTGATAAAGTTGAAAATAAATTTGTCATTTCTTCGTTAGAAAAGGGTTCTGAATATAGCCTAAAGATTCAATCAAATGATGGAAAAGTACAAATAAGAACAATGAGTGGTATAGTTGGTAAAGGTCAAAGTGCAAGTGTTAAAACACAATCATTAGATCGTTTACAAGAACAATTAAAAAATAAGATGGATAATGATGATTCATTAGTCTGGATGTTCATGGGTGATTCTATTACACATGGTGCTGCTTATACATTGGGTCAAGATACAGTTGCTCAATCTTTTGAAAAGTATTTAAGAGATGACTTGAAAAGAACGAATGATATAGTTATTAATACAGCAGTTTCTGGTGCAACTATTGATATAACAGGAAGCTCAACATTAGCAAGTATCAATGAAAGGTTAAATAATTATAATCCTGATATTGTTTCTATTATGCTAGGTACTAATGATTCAACAGTGCTATCAGCACAACAATATAGAAGTGAACTACAAACACTTGTTAATAAAGCAAAAGCAAAAACAGATATTGTTATTCTACGATCTCCATTGCCTACACAATGGGATAGAGATCCAATGTGTAAAGAATATACACAGGTTATGAAAGAAGTTGCTGATGAAATGGACTGTATTTTTATAGATCAATATACACCATTCCATGATATTGTTGATAAATATCCATATATGTATCAAGATCAATATTATATTTATGGAGATAATTGTGTGTTTGGGCAGGGTCGAGCTCTTCATCCAGGAGCAAATGGACATTTAATGATGACAAAACAATTTATTGAAGGAATTGGTATTTTAGATGAAGATGCATTTATTCCAAACCTATTTATTAAAATGCCATTTAGTTCTATAGATGATAAAACAACAAACTTGGTTTTTAATAAAACAATGGATTCAATATCGTTTGATACAGATCAATTAAGTGGAGTAAAAGATATTAAATTATCAGTTCAAGCAGGTACAAAGAAGTATGAAGTGAGTGGAGATAGTGGTGTTTTGACTTTAGAACATTTACCGACTCATCAAGCATATCAAGTTTCTGTATCTGGATGTAGCACATCACAGGCTCAATTGATTTCTTATGCACCACAGAATATAGAACTAGTTGATAAAACTGAATTAAATGAACTCATTCAAGAATGTGATGAAAAAGATTTAAGTATTTATACGACAATTTCTAAAGATATATTTGAAGAGGTTTTAAGTACAGCTAAAGATGTATATGAAAAATTAGATTTAACTATAAAAGAAGTAGATGAAATTCTCGTTTCTTTAAATGAAGCTATTAAACAATTAGCAGTGGCTACTAAATTAGAATTAGAAATTGATGAGTGCTTATCTGTTGATGATATAGAACAACTTAAAACAATGATTAATGAAGATAATGAAGTCCAAAAAATTGTCAAAGAAGCTTCAGAACAATGTCAAAAGATTTTATTGAAAGTATCTCTGATTGAGAAAGTGGAAGCACTGAATACTGATTTGGGCTTATTAAAAGACAATGAGAAAGCTTTTGGTCTTTATGATTTACAAGCAATATTGATGATAGATGATGAACAAGTCTATAAACTAAAAAAGGTTAATATGCCAATTAGTGTTGAAATAGATATTCCAGATGAATTATTAGACGATGAAGTTCAATCATTCTATTTGATTGGTGGTACAGATGATGAATATCAAGAAATTGATTTTGAAAGAAATGAAAATAGTATTACCTTTAATGGATATATAGGAAATCAGTATACTTTTATATATGAGAAGAAAGCAAGTGAAGTTGAAAAACCATCTGAAGACCAAAATAAACCAAATGAGGATGATAAAAAGCCTGATAATCCAATTGATGATGATCAGAATTCTAATCCTGTTGTAGATGATAACAAACCTAGTGAAAATGATAAAAAACCAAGTGTTTCAATTGATGATTCAAACTCTATTGATTCAGACGTTCTTGGAAGTGAAGTTGATACTGTTGGAAAGAATAAGAAAACAGAAAATACGAAATCAAATAATGAATTATTAAATAAAGTGCAAACTGGAGATGAATATCAACCATTATTATATGCTCTTATACTTGCTACATCTTTAGCAGTACCATTTGTTTTAAAAAAGAAAAGAAAGGGATAAACGATGAAAAGGAACCGAATAGTTAAAATTTTATTGGTACTTATGTTATCACTATCAATCATGGCTGGAGGAACTAACTCTTATGCTGAAGAAGTGATGCTAGAACCAACAATTCAAGTAGAAAATAAAATATTAGATAAAACGCTTGCTACAGCAAGAAAAAATAGTGAAGAGTTAAATACATCAGAAAATTTAACAAAAGTAACAAATGCTATGAAGTCTGGAAGTATAACTTTTAGATTTAAATTTAATGTTGTTGTTAACAGCGAGAATACAGCTCTTGCTAGAGTTGATGGACTATTAAGTACATCTAACAATACAACTGCAAATCAATATGCCGTTTTATATGTTGCCAGAAATATTAATGGTCAAGAAAATATTGGATTTGAAAAAAGATCGGCAGCAGGAAGTGCAGGTGTTCATACTTATAATGTTACATTGAAGCCTGGAACGCTTAATAATACAAATTGGCATACACTCACTTATACATTTAAAGAAATTGATGATTCAAAATCTAAAGCAACAGTTTATTTAGATGGTGATGTAGTAGATACAGCAGATGTCACTTACAACTTCTTTAATACAATTAAGAATAATCTTAATACTGTAACTTTAGGTGGTGTAGATATCGGAAATAATACATTAAAATATGATGTTGATGGATCAGTAGATATGGTTCAAATTCATAATGAAGTTCTTAATGAAAATCAAGTGAAAGATTTACACAAATCAACTGATGTTGTAGAACTTCCAAAAATGATTAATTTATGGCAAAAAGGGACATTGATTAATTCTGGTGAAGAAGGAGATGATCCAAATGGTGTTGCTGTAAGTATGTACAGAATTCCTTCTATTGTGAAAACAGATAGTGGGAAACTTATTGCAGCAGCAGATGCAAGAAAATATCATTATAATGACTGGGGAGATATTGCAACAGTTGTTAAAACAAGTGATGACAATGGAAAAACTTGGAGTGAAAATAATGTAGTTATAGATATGCCTACAAATAGTAATTTTGATAAAAGTAGAGATTTCATTGAAGATGGTTATTATCCAAATTCAAGACGTACTCAATCAGCTGTTGCTATAGATCCTGTTCTTCTACATGCAGATGGAACAACATATTTGTTTGTTGATGTTTGTCCAGAGTCAAATGGAGCTATAGATGCATCATCAACAAGTGCATATGAAAAAATTAAAGGAAAGTGGTATTTGAATCTTTATGATAATCAAAACAATCGATATACAATTAAAGAAAATGGTATTGTTTATGATGGAAGAGGAAATAGAACTGACTATGTTGTAGAGGGATATAATGCAGAAACATTAACAAGTACAAGTAATGGTGAATTATTAAAGAAGGGTGTTAATGTTGGAAATATTTATTTAAATGGTTCTGGAAATAAGAGTGGAGAGTTACATGTTTTAAAAACTGGTTTTGTTTGGTTGTTTACAAGTACAGACGATGGTGAAACATGGGATCAACCAAGAGATTTAACACCATATATCAAAGAAGATTATATGAAGTTTGTAGGAACTGGGCCAGGTGCTGGTATTAAAGCTAAAAAAGCTGATGGATCAACTCGTTTGATTTTCCCAATTTATTATACAACAAATGGAGTAGGAACAAATTTAGGAAGTCAAAGTTCAGCAAATATCTATAGTGATGATGGTGGAAAGACATGGATAAGAGGAGAATCTCCTAATGATGGAAGAATTATTAATGAAGGAACAGATGAAGAAAGAACAATTACTTCACAAACATTAAATAGTCAAAAAGGTGATTCAGCATATGAATTAACTGAAAGTCAAATTGTACAATTAGAAGATGGAAGACTAGTTCAATTTATGAGAAATACTTCTTATATCGATCCAAAAAGAGATTATGGTGTTGTTCAATATGCTATTAGTGATGATTGTGGAGAAACATGGGGCCAAGTTTATGATACAGATATTCGTGAACCATATTGTCAATTATCAGCAATTGCAATTAAGGCTGATTTAGATGGTAAAGGATTGAAGAAAGAATATATTGCTATTTCTAATGCAAGTGGAGATGCTAATAGTACTAGAACATTAACGACTTCTAAGAAGGCAAGAAAAGTTGGACATATTAGATTATGTGAAATGAATGGTAATCAATTAAATGTTAAACATGACAAAACTATTGATGATGGGGGATTTGCATATTCAAGTTTAGTTCAAATAGATGATAATCATATTGGTATTGTTTATGAAAAAGAAAACTTTATCATGAGATATATGAACATTAATTTTGATTATCTTACTGATAAAAAGGTTAATGTATTCTCACCAAAAATTGAAAGTATAAAAATTGATAATGAAGATAAAGTTGTTCATACTGGTGATGAATTAAAAATCAAAGTAACTTTTGATCAAGCAGTATTTATGATTAATGGAACATCTCGTCAATTAAATTTAAGTATTAGTGGTATTCCAACAACTGCTGAATATGTTTCAGGTTCTGGAACAAATGAATTGGTTTTTAAATATGTAGTGAAAGATACTGATCAAGGAGAAATTGCAGCATCTATTGAAAATGATGCAATTATTGATACAGTGTATGGTCAAACTTTTGATAAAGATAAAAATAATAATAAATTATATACTATTGCTAATATTGATAATAATCCAGCAGATAAATCAAGAGATATTACTGTTGTTAATGCAGGGGGAAGTGCTGCGATAAGCTCAACAAAAGCTTTGAATGCTATAGATAATGATTCTTTGTCATATTGGACTTCAAATGCAAATGGTGCATATCTTATCGCAAATTTAAAGGGTGCATCAGAAGTAGATGGTATTAGATATTTACCAAGGCAAGGTAATTATGATGGTAGAATTACCAATTATACAATTTCTGTAAGTTCAGATAATAACACATATAAAAATGTTGCAACTGGAACTTGGATGGCATCTGATGGATGGAAAACAGTTTCATTTGATCCTCAAGAAAATATCCAATATGTAAAAATAACAATTACTGGTACAGCAAAAGCACCAACAACATCAACAGCTTTAGCAAGCGTTGCAGAAGTACGTGTGACTGGTACATCTACAGCTACTAAAGATAATTTAGGTGCTGAGATTGTATCTCGTTATAATACAGTAAGATTAAGTTGGAATGATGTTGCTTCAGCAAATCAATATGTCATTTCAGTAGCAGATAAAGAGGATGGAACATATGAAGTTATAAAAACAATTGCCGCTGTTGATAGTCATAATGAATTTATTCATGAATGTGGATATGGTAAAGATAATTATTATAAAATTGTTGCTAAAAATGATGATGGAATTCTAGATGAACAAATTTTGCATGATAACCAAGCTTGTTTGGATACCTTAAAGGGTCATTCGATTATTAATAAGACATTTGAAGAAGGAAATCAAACATTTGATGGACAAAGAGTAGAAAGTCTCCAAGATGCTGATATTAACTCTGCTAATAAATCACTTCAAGATTTAAAGACTATAAAGACAGGTTCAATTATTGTTAAATTTAAACGTTCTTCAACAGATAGTGGAGATAGTGCAATACTTGGTATTAATAATGCAACTTCTGATTTAAGAGGAAATGGAACATATGCTTCATTAGCTATTTTAAATAATAATGCTTTAAAAGTTGTTTATGCAAAAGCTGGTTCACAAGCTGGTTTTACAGATGCACCACTAAGTCGTGATGAATGGCATACACTTGTATTATCTAATGATATCAATCAATATCGTTTAACAATTGATGGACAAGAAGTTAAAGTATTGTCAAATACAGGTGCTTATGAAATATTCTCACAAATAACAACTTCAATTAATAGTGTTACAATTGGTGGACAATCTGGAATTAGTAATTTTAAAGGTGAAATTGAATATGTATTGGTTACTGATGAAATCTTAACAAGCCAAGAAGCTATTGATTTAACAGCTGGTTATACATTAGCAGTGGATAAGAGTGAATTAGTAAAGGCAATTAGTAGTACTAAGAATATTAATCTTCAAGAATATACAATTTCATCTGTTAACAAATATGTAAAAGCTTTAGAAAAAGCAAATCAAATTAATGATAAAACAAGACCTTCTCAAGAAGAAGTGGATAAGGCAACAAATGATTTGATAAATGCTATTGATGGATTAATTAGAATTGAACATGAAAATAATATAGTTTATGTGAGTCCAGTTACAATAGATGATCAAGTTAATAAAGTTGTTGTTGGTCTTGCAAATTTAGAAGAAGCTGAAAAAGTATTAAAGAAAGATGCATCTGCTTTAGATGTTGTTAGAAAATCATTGAATAAAGGTAAATATGTTGAAGTTGTAGTAGAATCATCACTTCTTCCATTATCAAATTTAAGTGATGAAATGAAAACAAAACTTAATAATTATCTTGTAGATATTGAAAAGGATAAAAATACAGAAATTAGTCAGTACTTTGATGTTAATATTGTTGTATATGAAAAAGATAGTCAAGATGCTTTAGAAAAGAAAGAACTTGCAAGAATTGAAGAAACATCATTGTTACTAGATTTCGAAATGCTTTTAGATGAACAATTAAAAGATAAAGAGGTTTCTATTTATAGATTACATGACATTGATGGAGATGGATCAAAAGATATTGATGCTATTTATGTAACAAAAGAAGATGGAAAGATTGTATTTGAAAATCATTTATTCTCAGAATTTGTAATGGTTATAGAGGAAAAGAAAGTCATTGATGATGATAAAAACACAGAGAATCCAACAAATCCAGATGACAACAAAAAACCAGAGAATCCTAATGATCCTAGCGATGTTGATAAACCAAATGATGATAAAAAACCAGATACTGATATAGATAATCAAAAACCAAGTAATCCAAGTGATAAAACAGATGATATTTCTCCATCTGTACTAGGATCTCAAGTTGATACAACACAAAAGAATAATCAAACTAGCCCTTCAGTATTAGGAAATCAAGTGAGTACATCTGATAATACACGTTCTATTGAATTGTTAATAGGATGTATGGGAATTGCAGTCGTAGTTTACTTTATTGTTAGTAAAAAGAAAGAATCAAGATAGAAAGGAGTCATATATGAATAAGAATATAGTAAAAGCAGGAAAAACAACAGTTGCTGTAGCATTAGTGACAACTTTATTAACACAAGGTTATTCTATTATTGGAAATGTTACTGCTCAAACAAGTAAAATAGCAGATGAATTAACTCCATTAAGTTTGATTAGTAGTGGTGATTTTGAAAAGACCAATACAGTTTGGAGAACAAATAATGCTTCTATAGTTAATGAAAATGGAAATCGTTTAGGAAGAATAGGTCGAGGTGTATCTGATGGATCACTTCTACAATATGCAAATGTTAAGCCAGGGAGAAAATATAGATTAACTGCTGATGTAAAAGTCAGCTATAATGGAGCAGGTGATACAAGTACATTAAAAGGAGCTTTTCTTACTATCAAAAATTCATCATATAGTTATAATAAAGAAGTAGAGGTCAATCATGGACAAATTGTTGAAAAAGCACTTCAATATACAAATGGAGAGTGGCAAAAAGAAACGATAGAGTTTACAGCTGGAGATCAATATGATGTTGCTGTTGGTATTGTTAAATGGACTGATGGAAATGTTGTTGGTAGAGATGCAGTTGTAGATATTGATAATGTTACATTAGTTCAAATTGATGAAGGTGCTAAGTATAATTATGTATGGGAAGATGATTTTAATGGTCAAGAATTGGAACAAGATACTTGGGGATATGAATTAGGTAGAGTTCGTGGAAATGAACAACAACATTATACAGATAGTAAAAATAATGTATTTCTTAGAGATGGAAATCTTGTTTTAAAAGTAACAGATAGAAATCTTGAAGATCAGTATTTAAATCCTGTTGGATCTGCTGCAAGAAAAGTAAAGTATGATTCTGGAAGTGTTAGAACTGCAGGAAAGAAAGAATTCTTATATGGACGTATTGAAATGAAAGCTAAATTACCAAAAGGTAAAGGTGCATTCCCTGCTTTTTGGACATTAGGTGCTAATTTCAATTTAGATGGTGATATCTCAAGCCGTCAAGGATATGGTTGGCCTGCTTGTGGCGAAATTGATATTATGGAAATGATTGGTGGAACAATTAGAAGTGATGAATCAAATGAAGGAAATCAAAGTAATAAAGTTGTTTATGCAACACCACATTTCTATTATATAAACGGAGATGCTGATAAAGATGGAAGTTATTCACCATACGAATTAGGACGTTCTATTGGTATGGATGATGATTTTAATGATGATTATCATATATTTGGAATTAATTGGTCAGAAGATAGAATAGAATGGTACTTAGATGGAGAAATTTATAGTACAATAGAATATGATCAAAGTGATGCAAGAATTAGAGCTTTACAAGCATGTTTCAATCAACCACAATATATTCAAATGAATTTAGCAACAGGTGGAAACTGGGCAAAAAACGCAGGTAATCATTTAGCTGAAGATAACACTGAATTTGTTATTGACTGGGTACGTTATTATCAAAATAGTGAACAAAAAGAATCTTATGATGAATATTATAACGATAGTCCTGTTATGAATGGAATAAAGAATGTTTCTATGATAGAGGGTGAAACTCCTGATTTAGTAGAAGGAATTACTGTTACAAATACAGGTAATAAAGAATATGTTGTAGATTATTCAATAGAAGATGAATTTATGTTTAATAATTCTGGTGATTATAAAACATCAGGAGCCTTCTTAAGATGTGAAGGTGTTAATGATGTAGATAGTTTAAAATCGTTAGAGCCTGGAGTATATAACATCTATTACACTGCATATCCAAAAAATGCAGAGTTTAGTGGGAAAGTAACTCCAACTCATAAACTTCAAAGACAAGTTGCTACATTAACAGTATTAGATAAAAATGATTTAAGTGCTATAAATTTATATGGTAGACAAGGAGTTACAGCTTTTGAAAATCATCAATTAAGTGAGGTTGAACTTCCAGAAGGATACAGTTGGACAGATCCATCATTGAAAGTTGACGGACAAAAAACATATTCAGCAAAATATACTAAAGAGAGTGGTAGAAATGTTGTGAATATTGCAATAAATCTTGAGGAAATTTTAATTGATTCTCAAATTATTCCAAGATTAGAAGAAGCAAAAGCTTTAGTTAGTCAAACAGATGTTTATACAGATAAATCAATAGCTAGATTAAATCAAGCAATTATAGATGCAGAGGCTATATTAGATATAAAATATCCAACACAATCTGAGATTAATAAAGCAACACAACTTATTAATTCAGCTATTATGAATTTAAAAAAGAATTAAACAAAATACTTTCCTAAGTTTGTGGGAAAGAGCATAACGAAATGTTATGTTCTTTTTCACATAAAAAGATAGATATAAGTTAAATGGAGGTAAATATTATGGATTACGAAATAAGTAGGCTCATATGCTTTGCATTAGAACGCCACATGATAGAAGATGAGGATATTGATTATTCGGTCAATTTATTGTTGGATTTACTGCAATTAGATCATATTCATTTAGAAAAAATAGATGAACATATTCTAGAGTGTACGTCTATATTGGAGAATATGTTAGATTATGCGGTATCAAAGAATATTATTGAAGCTCAAATAACTGCAAGAGATCTCTTTGATACACGCATTATGAATTGTATTATGCCTAGACCTAGTGAGGTTTGTCATAAGTTTAGAGAAAAGTATAAAATATCACCACAAGCTGCTACTGATTATTATTATCATCTTTCAATAGCATCACAGTATATTCGTAAAAGTAGAACAGATAAAAATATCCGCTTCCAACAATATTATAAATATGGATTGATGGAAATAACAATTAATCTTTCTAAGCCAGAGAAAGATCCAAAAGAAATTGCAAAAGCAAAATCGATAAAAGCAAGTGGATATCCTCAATGTTTATTATGTAAAGAGAATGTTGGATTTAGTGGTGATTGGCAACGTGCAGCTAGACAAACACATAGAATTATACCAGTAACTTTAGAGGGCAATCAATATTACTTACAATATTCTCCATATGTTTACTATAATGAGCATTGCATTGTTTTTAATGAAAAACATACACCTATGGTTATTAATCATCAGACATTTACACATCTATTAGCATTTATTGATCAATTTCCACACTATATGCTTGGTTCAAATGCTGATTTACCTATTGTTGGGGGCTCTATTTTAACACATGATCACTATCAGGGAGGAAGCTATACATTCCCTATAGAAGGTGCTAAAGTTTTAAAAGAAATTTCATTAAAAACATTTCCACATTTAAAAATAGAACTTATTAAATGGCCTTTATCAACAATTCGTGTAACATCTTCCAATAAGGAAGAAGTGATTCGTTTTGCAGACTTAGTTTTAGAGAAATGGAAACAATATACTCATACAGCATTAAACATTATTCCATTTACAGGAAATATACCACACAATACTGTGACTCCAATTGCAAGAATGAAAAATAATAAATATCAGTTAGATATTGTTTTAAGAAATAATCGAACAAGTGAAGAACATCCTGATGGAATTTTTCATCCACATCAAAATCTTCATCATATAAAAAAAGAAAATATTGGCTTGATTGAAGTTATGGGATTGGCTGTTTTACCAGCACGTCTTAAACAAGAATTAGAATTATTAAGAGATTGTTTGCTTGATAAAAAGAATTTTAATGATTATGAGGTTTTAAAAAAGCATAGAGCATGGTATGATGAACTAAGAGAGAATAAAGCAAATGCTGATAATGTAGATCAGTTATTAAAATTGGCTCTTACGAAGAAATTTGTAGAAGTTTTAGAAGATGCAGGTGTTTTTAAAATGAACAGTGAGGGTATAGATGCGTTTATTCATTTTGTAGAAAATATTGAAGGAGGAGAGAAAGAATGATTGAAGTGATTGAAAAGCTTGATGATGGTATTGATCTTATTTCTATGAAAAATGAGAACTTAGAAGTTGTTGTTTCTAATTTTGGATGTACAATAGTTAAAGTTTTGATGGAAGATAAAAATGGGAATGTAGATGATGTTGTATTAGGTTATGATAATTTCGAATATTATAAAACATTAGATGCTTATTTAGGGGCTTTGGTTGGTAGAATTGCAAATCGTATTAAAGAAGGAAAATTTTCATTGAATGGAGAGGATTATACATTAGCTGTTAATAATGGTCCTAATCATTTACATGGTGGTATCAAAGGATTTAGTTATCAAATATTTGATTATGAAATCATTGATGATACAACAATTGAATTCCATTATTTATCTAAAGATAAAGAAGAGGGATATCCTGGCAATCTTGATTTTAAAGCCATTTATCAATTACAGGATGACACACTTCATGTTCACTATCTAGCAACAACTGATAAAGACACGATTATTAATATTACAAACCATTCATATTTTAATTTATCAGGAAAGAAAGAAAATATTTATCATCATTTATTAAAAATTAATGCAGATCGTTTTGCATGTATAGATGCAAATGGATTGCCTACTGGAGTAATAAAAGATGTAAAGGATACACCGTTTGATTTTAATAGTCCAGCATATATTGGGGATAGAGTTGAATGTGATGATGAACAATTAAAGTTAGGTTGTGGTTTTGATCACCCATTTATTTTTTCAACAAAAAACAATCAAGTGATTTTAACACATGAAGAAACAGGAAGATGCTTGGTTGTTTCAACAACATTACCAGGTGCACAAATTTATACTGCTAATTATTTAGATGGACGTTTAGGAAAATATGGGAAACATTATTATGCAAGAGATGCTATTTGTATAGAAACACAAAATTTACCTGATGCTATTCATTTAGAGGAAAGTCCAACAACAATATTAAAGAAAGGTGAAGTATATGATGAGAGAACATCATATCAATTTAAGGTGATAAAGTAATGAAAAAAGCAAGCTTAGTTATAAAAGATATTCAAGATAATAAGTATAATGAGTTGTTGAATGAAGTATATGTTGATTCTACATTAATTCCATATCAAAGAGAAAGATATGTAAAAGCTATTGAGAAGTTTATATCTTTATATGGTGATAAAGAAGTGGAAATTTATAGTACTCCAGGACGTAGTGAAGTATGTGGGAATCATACAGATCATCAACATGGAGAAGTCTTGGCAGCGGCTATTAATTTAGACATTATTGCAGTCGTTGCATATCATGATTCACATATCAAGATTTTATCAGATGACTATGATATTCAAGCAATTCAAATGAATGATTTAGAAAAAAGAAATGATGAATTAGGAACTTCTGAGGGGTTAATTCGAGGTGTATGTGCAAGATATTTGGATTTAGGATTTAAAGTAGGTGGATTTGAAGCATATATGACAAGTGATGTATTACAAGGATCAGGTTTATCATCATCAGCAGCTTTTGAAGTTGTTATAGGGACTGTTTTATCAGGACTTTATAATCAAATGAGTATTGATCCTGTGACTATTGCACAGGTTGGCCAATATAGTGAAAATGTTTATTTTGGTAAACCTTGTGGACTAATGGATCAATGTGCGTGTTCTGTTGGAAGCTTGATTCATATTGATTTTAAAGATAATGAACATCCAGTTGTAGAAAAAGTTGACGTAGATTTTTCACAATTTGAACATAGTTTATGTATTGTTGATGTTCATGCCTCACATGCTGATTTGACAGATGATTATGCATCTATTCCATATGAAATGAAAGAAGTTGCTAAATTCTTTGGAAAAGAATTTTTAAGAGAGGTTGAGGAAGAAGACTTTTACAATCAATTACCTGAAGTCAGAAAAGCAACAAATGATCGAGCTGTATTAAGAACTATTCATTTATTTGAAGAAAACAAACGTGTTCAAAAGGCTGTCAAAGCTTTAAATGATGCTCAATTTGAAACATTCAAAAACGTGATTCAAGCATCTGGACAAAGTTCATATAAATATTTACAAAATATTTACTCTAATCATGATGTTGAGAATCAGGCTGTTTCTATTGCTATTGCGTTATCTGAAGAAATTTTAAAAGATCAAGGTATATGTCGTGTTCATGGTGGTGGATTTGCAGGAACAATTCAAGCTTTTGTGAAAGATGAATTTGTAGAAGTGTATAAAGAAGAAATTGAAAAATATTTTGGTAAAGGATCATGTCATATATTAAAAGTGCGTAAATATGGTGGAATGAAAATTCTATAAAAAGTTGCCTCAAAAGGCAGCTTTTTAAATACCTTTATAAAATTGGTATACTTATTTTTAAATTTTGTGTAAAATAATGGTAAGGAGGTGCTATTTATGTATTGTCACCAATGTGGAAAAGAGGTTGGAGATGCTAAGTTCTGCCCTTATTGTGGGGCACAGTTGAATGGGCAACCATCTCAGGGGGATTATCAACCTTTATATAATCAACAAACATATTATTCTCATCCAGATGATGAACCAAGTTTTGGATATGCTTTATTATCCTTCTTTATTCCTATTGTTGGAATTATTTTGTTTATAGTTTGGAATAAGGAATTTCCATTAAGAGCAAAATCATGCCTTAAAGGTTTTGTAGCAGGATTGGTTATTGGAGTAATTGGAGTATGTTGTTTAGCAGCAGCAATTGGTAATTCCTATTCGCAAGAAAGAAACTATTATGATTATGACTTTGATATGTTTACAAATGCTATTGTAGAAACTGTTTCATATGAGTAAAATATTTGAGATAATTTGGGAACGATTAACACATTTAGGAAGTGTCCCATTATGTAATGGTATTCCATCAAGAGCACCACATTTCTTGGGAATATGTTTCCCACTATGTTATAGATGTACTTTTATTTTACTTTTTTTCTTTTTAACTATCGTATATTGTTTTTATTCTCATAAAAAGATTAATCGATACTTTTTGATAGGGTGCTTATTTCCTATGATTATAGATGGATGTTTGCAAACTTTCTTTGGAATAGAAAGTACAAATTTGAAAAGAGCTATAACTGGAGCTGTTTTTGGTGTTGGGATAGGTGGAATGATTTCATATTTGTATGCATGGATAGATTCGAGAAGTTTTTAAGAACTTCTTTTTTTAAAAATTATTATTTCTTATCATGATAAAAAAAGACTATGAGATTTTATTAAAATAGTGTATAATATGGAAAGGAGGAGATTTATAGTATGTATAAATTATTGGAACCATATGGAAAAATGGTAGAGTTTTTAGGAGAAGCATTAGGTGAAAATGTAGAAATTGCATTACATGATTTAACATCTGAAGAGCAAGAAGTCGTTGCTTTAGCAAATAGTCATATTTCTGGTAGAGAGGTTGGAGCAAAGTTATCCAATTTATCTATTCATTATTTAGAAACAAAACAATATGAAAATCATGATTTTGTTATGAATTATAAAACGGCAGGACCAGATGGTAAATTATTACGTTCTGCTACATATTTTATTAAAGAAGAAGGTAGAAAGTTGCCTATTGGAATGTTGTGTATTAATGTCAATATTTCTGATTATGAATATTTAGAAACAACATTAAAAAGAATATTAGGAATTAAAGAAAGTAAAGATGTAGAGTTCCAATTAGATAATCCAATTGAAATATTATCATCACCATTAGATGAAATGATTGATCTCTATATTAAAGAATGTTTAGAACAAATGGGATTCCCTAGTTATTTCTTAGTAGAAAGATTAAATGTTGAGGAAAAAATTAAAGTTGTTAAATATTTACAAGATAAGGGAACATTTAAAGTTAAAGGAGCTATTGCATTAGTAGCAGAAAAATTAGCTGTAAGTGAACCAACTATTTATCGTTATTTGAAAAAAATGTGATAAGAAAGGAGGGAGACCATGAAGGATATTGTTTTTGTAAGTGGACATAAAAATCCTGACAGTGATTCTATTTGTAGTGCAGTTGCCTATGCAGATTATTTATTTAAAATTGGGCGTTATAATGCTGTACCTGTACGTTTAGGAGAAATTAATAAGGAAACTGAATATATTTTAAAGAGATTCAATGTTGAAATTCCTGTCTTACTAAAGACAGTAAAACAAACAGTAGAGGATCTTGATTATGATAAGATTACAGTTTTCTCTAAAGAGTTAACTTTAAAAACAGCATGGTCTTTAATGAAAGAACAAAATTTGAAAAGTGCTCCTGTTTCTGATGATCATAATCAACTTTTAGGACTCCTTTCTACATCTAATATCATAGAGGGGTATATGGATGAATGGGATAGTAAAATCCTAAAACAAGCTAATACTCCCATTGAAAACGTTATTGATACATTAGATGCAAATATTTTGCATTTAGATAAGAGTTTAAAAACTGTTAAAGGAGAAATCCATATTGCAGCTATGACAGCAGAAGAAGCTATGAAAAGAATCAATCCAACAGATGTTGTTATTGTTGGTGGTGATAGAGAAGAAGCCATCCAACATCTTATTGATGGAAAAGTGTCATTGATTATTTTATCTGGTTCAATGACAATAGGTGAAGATTTGTTGAAAAAATGTGTAGAAGCACATGTAAGTGTTATTTCTACACCATTTAATACATTTATGGCATCACAACAAATTATTCAATCAATTCCTGTAGAATATGTTATGCAAAAAGGTGGATTGACAACATTTTCTACAGATGATACTGTTGATTATGTAAAAGAAGTAATGAGTGAAACACGATATAGAAGTTATCCAGTTTTAGATTTTATGGGAAGAGTTGTTGGATCAATTTCGCGTTTCCAAGTTTTAAATGGGATGAAGAAAAAGGTTGTTCAGGTTGATCATAACGAAAGAAGTCAATCTATTGATGGTATTGAAGAAGCAGAAATTTTGGAAATTATTGATCATCATAGAGTTGCTGATATTCAAACAATTGGACCAGTTATGTTTAGAGCTGAACCAGTTGGATGTACTGCCACAATTGTTGCAAAATGCTATAAAGAAGCAGGGATAGAGATTCCACAGGATATGGCTGGATTAATGTTAGGAGCTATTATCAGTGATACACTTTTATTTAAGTCTCCAACTTGTACACCAGTTGATACAAAAATGGCAAAAGAACTAGCAGCTATTGCTGGGGTTGATATTGTGGAATTTGGTATGGAAATGTTTAAAGCTGGAACTTCTTTGGCAGGTAAGACTGTTGAAGAAATCTTTAATCAAGATTATAAAAAGTTCAGTTTTGGAGATTTATCTGTTGGTGTAGCACAAGTTAATACAATGGATATTGAAGGTTTTGCTGAGTATAAGGCAGATATGTTGCGTTATATGGAAGAAGTAGCAAGAGATAATCACATGGAGTTTACAATGTTACTTTTGACAGATGTTATTAATGCGACAAGTGAAGTTTTTGTTGCTGGACCTCGCCCAGACTATGTAGCTACAGCATTTAAAGTAGAACTTGTTGATAAACAAGCAAGTTTACCAGGAATTATTTCAAGAAAGAAGCAAGTTGTTCCTGTTATTACGGAAGCATTAACAGCTTAACATACTTAAAAAGAGATATTAACGAAGTCGCTTTATGAAAGATGTTTCGTTATATCTCTTTTCTTTATATTACTTGAAAATGTTTTAAGGCATGATAAATTCCATCATCATCAATATCATAAGTTACATAATTAGCTTTATTTTTTACCTCTTGACTAGCATTCCCCATTGCAACACCAATTTGACAAAATTCAAACATATCTATGTCATTCATTCCATCTCCAAAAGCCATGATTTCATCTTGGTTAATATGATAATCATCTAAAATATGCTGTATACCATTTTGTTTCCCGCCATCTTTAGAAATAATATCTATTGCGAGAGAATGCCATCTTGTTCTTTTACAATGAGGCATAAGTTTTATAATTTCATCTTCCTTTTCTTCAGTTATTCCATAAGGAATGACTTGATAAATAGGATGTGTTAACCCACGATTTAAATCACCAATATCAGGCAAAGGGGTAGAAATAGCATCTTGAACAGTTTGAACAGCTTCATTGCAGTAGTTGATATACATATTTTTTTCTTCTACAAAGATGCATGGAAATGGATTTTGATTGATTTCATGAATGATATTTTCTATATCACTTTTATGAATTGGCGAATCATAGATAACACCTTTATCATTATAACAATATTGCCCATTAAGAGTAATAAAACCATCAAATTTCAAATCATGAATAGGAAGATCCTTCATTTCACTTATATGTCTTCCAGTAGCAATAAAAGTATAAATACCCTTCTTATTTAAAAGCTTTAAGGCTTGCTTTGTTGAATCAGGGACTCTTTTTGTCTTATGTGAAAGAAGAGTTCCATCTATATCAAAAAATACAGCTTTAATCATTTTGATTACCTCCAAAATATAGTATAATTATTATAACATAAAAAAAGGATGATTATATGATAAAATTAGGACATAGAGGATATAGTGCAAAGTATCCAGAGAATACAATGGAAGCTTTTATAAAAGCATATGAAGTAGGATTTGATGGAATTGAAACTGATGTTCAAATGAGTAAAGATGGTGAATTGGTTTTAATTCATGATGAGAAGATCAATCGTACAAGTCATGGTAAAGGATATGTGAAGGATTATACTTTCAAAGAATTACGTGAGTTTAACTTTTGTTATAAAGCAGAAGGGTTTTATTCAATACCAACATTAGAAGAATTATTGTTGTTTATAAAAGGAAAAAAATTTTTTGTTAATTTAGAAATCAAAACAGATCATATTCAATATCTTGATATTGAAAAGAAAGTTGTAGAAATGGTTCATAGAATAGGTGTTGAAAAACAGATTCTGTATTCTTCTTTTTATTTGAATAGTGTTATCAAATTAAAGCAACTTGATCCTCAAGCATATGTGGGTTACTTAATAGAAAAGCAATATGATGTTAAAAGAGCGTTATTAAATGAATATCATATCACTGCATTTCATCCAAAATATAGTTATTTAACGTTAAAAAGAGTGCAAGAATTAAAACAAAGTAAAATAAAGATAGCAACATGGACAGTACCAAATTTAAAAGAATATAAAAGATTAAAAGAATGGGGAGTGGATATAATAATATCAAATGATATATTTTAAGTGAGGTACGATTATGAAAACAACTGGAATGGTAAGAAGAATTGATGAATTAGGAAGAATTGTTATTCCAAAAGAAATAAGAAAACAATTAATGATGAAAGAGGGAGAAAGTATTTCTTTTTACTTAGAAGAAGATAAAATAGTCTTGACTAAATTTTCAATGTTGAATAAACTAAGTCCTGTCATTGATAGTTTGTTAGAAGGACTTTATCAAAAATATCACAATACATTTTTAGTGTGTGATTTAAAGCAAATTCTTATGTGCTCATCAAATGCTCTAGCTAAATATCAAAGAAAAAAGTTACCAGAAGATTTTGTTTTTTCTATTCAACAAAATAAGGAATATACTGAAGAAATGATATCATTTGTATATGATGTACAAAAAATAACTGCTTTTCCTTTATTAAAAGAAATGCAATGTATAGGAGCATTGATTATGATAAGTGAAGAAACATCTTATTATAAGATTGATCAAGGTTTATTAGAGTTTGTGAAGAATATTATAGAACGGGAGGTTGAATCATGCGTTTAGATAAGTTTTTAAAAGTATCACGTATTATTAAAAGAAGAACGCTATCAAAAGAAATGAGTGAATCTTCACGAGTAAAAGTGAATGGTAAAATAGCCAAACCTTCTACTCAATTAAAAGTAGGGGATGAAATAGAGATTGAGTTTGGACGTAGTGTTTTGACAGTTCGAGTTAAAGAATTGAAAGAACATGTTTTAAAAAATGATAGTGGAATGTTATATGAAATTATTGATGAAAAGAGAAAGGATTTTGTTGAGTATTAAATGCATTTGAAAAGAGTGCGTTTTTTCATTTTTATACATAAATGAGGAAAATGAACATATATTGATGAAGAGGAGGTATGGCAATGGATAATAGTTTACACTTTGAACAAACACCTTATCATCATGTATGTTTAAAGGATAGAAAAAGTCTCGAATTAACAGGTGTAAAAAAGATTGAAAGCTTTGATTCTTATGAATTTCTTATTGAAACGTCTTTAGGTTATCTTAATATCACAGGGAGTGAATTAACGTTAGTAAGATTAGATCAGGATCAAAACGAAGTGAGTATTAAAGGTAATATTGATGGTATGACATATATTGCTGATAAGAAAAAAACACATCAAAAGGAAAAAGGATTTAGTAAGTTGTTAAAATAATGGATTTATTAGTACAATTTCAATGTTTATTTTATTCTTTTGTATATGGTTTTATTATGAGTGGAATTTATCATATATTGAATCGTTTTTTATATAAAGTTCCATGTATTTTAAGATATATGTTTCAAATCATTATTGGAATGAGTTTTGGTGTTTTGTATTTTTATGGGCTTGTTATTATTAATGATGGTATTTTGCGTTTGTATTTCTTTTTGATGATATTTATTGGTTATTTATTTTATCAGAAATATTATGCTTATCATTTATTGTATTATTTGGAAAAAGTAGTTTTTTTTATCAAAAAAATTATCTCACCTTTTATCTTCTTTTTTCATAGAATTAGTGTTATAATACAAAAAAGGATGAGGAAGGTGAAAGAAAAATGGCAAAAAGACAAGGACGACCAAAATATAGAAAATTAATTGGCTTTCTTTATATTGGTATAGCAGCTATTTTGATTTATGCCTTAAGTATGAATGTATTAAGAGTATTTGAACAAAGAAATGAATATAAGACATTGGTTGAAAAGAGAGATACTTTAGCTAAAGAGAAAAAAAGTCTTTCTAAAGAAATAGAATTATTAAGTGATGATGATTATGTCACTCGTTATGCAAGAGATAATTATATATTCTCCAAAGATGGAGAGGAAGTTGTGAAATTACCAGAGAAATAAGCCTATGCTTATTTTTTTGTGTTAGGAGGAAATTGTATGTTAGTGTCAACTTGTTTCCCTATGAGGAAGTTGAATCGTAGCCGTCATATAACAATCTATTTGCCAGATGATTATTATTATTCAGATAAACATTATCCCGTTTTATATATTAATGATGGACAAAATGCTTTTTTTGATCGATTATCTTACTGTGGAGTGAGTTGGGGATTTTTAGATTATGTTCAAGATATGCAATTAGATATCATAATGGTTGCTATTCCCTGTAACTTTGAAGGTTTTAAACGTATGGATGAATATGGTCCATGGAAAATAAATGAAGAGTTGTCTTTTCAAGAAACGCAAATAGAAGATATGATTATTGGAGGAGAGGGACAGCTTTATATAGATTGGCTTATTGATGAGCTAAAACCTTATATTGATCAACATTATTTCACTAATCCTAATGATTGTGGAATAGTAGGAAGTTCTATGGGTGGAGTTATAAGTGCTTATGCTTCTTTATCAAGACCTGATGTTTTTAAAAAATGTGCGGCTTTATCTACTGCTTTTTGGTTTTATATGGACGAATTTAAAGAACTGATTGAACGAATGGATTATCAAGAATTAGAAAAATTCTATTTTGATTTGGGAGAATTCGAGGGTTGTGGTAGTGAAATGATTGATGAATGGTATATTGAAAGTAATGATGAAATTTATGAGTTGTTGAAAGATAAGATTGATAATATAGAGTATCATTATTTTGAAGGTGCTATTCATAATGAAGCTGAGTGGAGAGAAAGAGTGCCCTTATTTATGAGATTTTTATATGGAGAGTGATAAAATGTATAAAATGATATTATCAGATTTGGATGAAACATTATTAGTGAACCATCATGTTCCAAAATGTAATCAAGATGCGATTATGAAAGCAAGACAAAAAGGAATAAAGTTTGTTCCAGCAACTGGAAGAGCTTATAACATGATTCAAGAAATTCTTAAAGAAATTGGTACATATCAACAAGAAAATGAATATTCTATTTGTTTTAATGGTGGTTTGATTGTTGAAAATAAGAATGATCGTATTCTTCATTTTCAAGGACTATCTTTTGAACAAACAAAGGAATTATTTGAATTAGGTAAAAATTATGATGTTTGTGTTATGATTTTTACTTTAGATTGTTGCTATATTTTTAAAGCAGATCCTGATGAGGTGCAAAGAAAGATTGATCAAAAGGCAAAATTTGAAGTTATTGATGAATATAATATGGATTTTTTAAAGGATGAAAAGATTGCTAAGATCTTATTTGAAAAAAGAGATATGGATTATTTACAAAGTATCAAAGAAGAAATCTATCCATATATTGATGGAAAGATTTGTGCAAGTTTTTCTTCATATCGTTATTTAGAATTGAATGCATTGGGTGTTGATAAGGGATATGGATTAAGATGGTTAGCTTCATATTTAGGAATGAAAAGTGAAGAAGTCATAGCTATTGGTGATAATTATAATGATGTGGATATGATAAAAGAGGCAGGTTTGGGCGTTTGTGTTGCTGGTGGTAGTGATGAAATTAAAGAAATGTCTAATTATATAACAACAGTTGACTATGATGAAGGGGCTGTTAAAGAAGTTATTGAGAAATTTGTGGAGGGAACTGAAAATGGGATATAAGCTTATTGCTAGTGATATGGATGAAACCTTATTGAATGATCAACATGAAATATGTCAAAGAAATATTGATTTGATTATGAAAGCAAAAGAAAAAGGTGTGAAATTTGTTCCTGCTACAGGAAGAGGTTTTATGTCTATTCAAAGAGATTTAAAGACTTTGGGATTATATGATGAGATAGGAGAATATGTTATTTCTTTTAATGGTGGGGCATTAACTGAGAATAAAGAGAATCGACTATTGGCTTTTGGAGGATTATCTTTTGAAAAGACAAAGGAAATTTTTGAATTTGGTTTAAATTGTGATGTTTGTCAACATATTTATACAAAAGATAAAGTTTATGTTTTTAATTTATCAGATTCTGAAGCTGAAAGAATTAAAAATCAAAAAGTTGAATGCACTATTTTAGAGGAAAATAATATTGATTTTTTAAAGGACGAACCTATTGCTAAAATACTTTATCAAAATACGGATGTTCCTTATTTAATGAGTCTAGAACCAAAGATGAAAAGTATTTGGGAAGGGGAGTGTGCTGTTAGTTATTCCTCTAATAGATACATGGAGTTTAATAAAATAGGTATTGATAAAGGAAAAGGACTAAAACAACTTGCTGAAAAGCTTGGTATAGATATTGCTGACACAATTGCAGTGGGTGATAATTATAATGATATGCCTATGTTAAAGGTTGCTGGTCTTTCTGTTGCTGCTCAAAATGCTGTTCAAGATGTAAAGGGTGCTTGCGATATAACAACTCAGGCAGATAATAACGAAGGGGTTATTGCTGAAATTATAGAAAGGTTTATTTTGTAAGATGGACTTTAGAACAATTATTGATGCAGAAAGACAAAAACCATATTATAAAGAATTAGAAGCATTTGTGAATCAAGAATATAAAACCAAAACAATTTATCCACCAAGGAATAGAGTATTTCATTGTTTTAATTTCAAGGATTATAATGATATAAAGGTTGTTATTATAGGACAAGATCCTTATCATGAAGAACATCAAGCTAATGGATTGGCTTTTAGTGTTGAAAGAGGTGTTCAAATTCCTCCGAGTCTTGTTAATATTTATAAAGAGGCACATGATGATGTTGGTATTGAAATACCTCAACATGGAGATTTATCATCATGGGCTAATCAAGGAGTTCTGCTTCTTAATACTGTTTTAACAGTGCAAGCACATCGTGCAAATTCACATAAATTAAGAGGTTGGGAAACTTTTACAAATCATATTATTGAGGCTATGAATAAAAGAGAAAAACCTTTAGTTTTTATTCTTTGGGGAAAGCAAGCAATTGATAAAGAGAAGATGATTGATACATCTAGACATTGTGTAATTAAAAGTGTGCATCCATCACCTTTATCTGCATATCGAGGTTTTTTTGGCTCAAAACCTTTTTCTAAGACAAATCAATTTCTTGTTCAAAATGGAATGGAACCAATTGATTGGGGGATTCAATAATGTTTGATAATATTGAAGATGCTATTCAATATGTAGAATCAAAACGAAATAAAAGAAGTGTTGATGATTTTAGAAAAACGTTAAATGAGTGTCATATTCATATGAAACAGAAAAATATGATACATATTGCAGGCACAAATGGAAAGGGATCAACTGTAAATTATCTAAGAAGTATTTTAAATGCACATGGATATAAAGTTGGTACATTTACATCACCTTATTTAATTCGACATAATGATCGTATTCGTATTGATGATGAACCAATTAGTGATGAAGATTTTTTGAAATATGTCAATCGTTATTATTCTATTATTGAAAATGATGGACTTTCTATGTTTGAAATAGATGTATTGATTATGTTAGCACACTTTCAATCCTTAGACTTAGATTACCGTATTATCGAAACGGGAATTGGTGGACTTCATGATAAAACGAATGTGATAGATCCAATAGTAAGTGCAATTACTAATATAGGTATGGATCATCAAGAACAATTGGGAGATAGTATTTATGATATTATTAATGAAAAAATGGGTATTATTAAACCTCACCAATTGTTTATAACAAGTGAAACTAAAGGAACAATTCTTGCAAGATTACAAGAACAATGTGATGTTCAAGGTGCTATTATGCATGTTGTACCTGAATACCAGGTGTCAAGATATCCATTTCATTTTAGATATCGAGATATGGCATTTACTTTAGAAAATCAAGGAATTTATCAAGTATCAAATGCAAGATTGGCATTAACTATTGCTTCTAAATTGATACGTTTGGATTCTGAAGTCACAACAACTGCTATTGAGAAAGCTACATGGAAAGGACGTTATGAAACTTTAACATATAAAGATAAATATATTGATATTGATGGAGCCCATAATGTGCCAGGAATTAAGGCACTGATTCAGACTTTAAGAATTAAGAAAGAAAATAATGTTGCTATTATATTTTCATCACTTAGAGAGAAGGATATGGAACAAATGCTGGATTTGTTGTTAAATGAAGGATATGTTGTTTATTTGACAACATTTAATGATGAAAGGGCTATTGATTTATCAAAGTATCATTCAAAAGATCATTTGATTGTTGTTGATAGTTTCCAAGAGGCTTTAAATACAGCATATATTAAAGGATATCATACGGTTATTACTGGTTCTTTACATTTTATTTCTAAAGTTAGAAAATATTTGACAGAAAAATAAGAGTTGTCATTTGGCAACTCTTTTAACGTGTGTTGAATTGAAGAGGTTCATCAAATTCAGCCCAATCAAAATAAACAAATTGAAATAAATAATGCTTTTTATTTTTTGGATCACTGATAATAAAATGATCACGTCCAACTTGTTCTATAACACCTTTATAAGCACGATCTCTCCAATCGTTACTTCCGGTGTATGTGAAGTAAAAAGTACCTAACTTACCAATGTTTAATCTTAAAATATTTTCAAGATATGTTTGTTCAGAGATTGATAATGAGGGATTTTGATTTCCCTGTAAAATAGAATTATTTGTATCCATAGACCCTCCTATAAGTCACAGTTTAGTTTTGCTCCTGGAGCATAAAAGCAATGATTTTTGTACCGACCTGTTAATGAGCCATAAAACGTTTCAGGACATGATGTGTTTGAACCAGGATTTTTAAACCATAAAGCATTGGTTGCAGGTTCTACACGATATCCGTCAATATTTTTTAAAGCGAGTTCTCTCTCTTTAGCATTAACGGGCTGATTAAACAATGGTTGATTTACACCGGCAAAGGCATTTTTTTGATAAACGACTTCTGAAATAGTACGTGTGTTTTTAAAAACATCACAATTAGCGACAACACGATTGACAATGACATTACCAACCATTAGCATACCCTCTTCTCCTTCGCCAAGAGCTTCAGCTTTCATAATACGTGCTAACAATTCAACGTCTGAATCATTGTGAATAATACGTGGAGACATGAACATCACCCCTTTTTAATATATGCACAGTTTATCAAAATAGACACAAATTTGTTATAGGTTGTTTTATATAAGATAAAAATATTTTATAAAAATGACATGATTATAGTGTTTTTTCCAAGGAAGTTGTGTTAAAATAAAAATATAGGTAAGCACTTTCAATTCAAAGTTTAGGAGGAGAAATTATGAGTAAAGAAATTGTTGCAATGATCCTAGCAGGAGGACGTGGAACTCGTCTTGAAGCATTGACTGCTAAGGTCGCAAAACCTGCTGTTTATTTTGGGGGAAAATATCGTATTATTGATTTTCCTTTAAGTAACTGTGCAAACTCAGGAATTGATGTTGTAGGAGTATTGACACAGTATGAATCAGTGCTATTAGGAACATATGTAGGTGCTGGGTCTAAATGGGGGCTAGATGGAAATAATTCACTAGCAGCTATCTTACCAGCTCGTGAGAGAGGAGAAGTTGGAGCAACTTGGTATGCTGGAACTGCTGATGCAATTTATCAAAACATTAGTTTCTTAGATCAATATGATCCTGAATATGTATTGATTTTATCAGGAGACCATATTTATAAGATGGATTATGCAGATATGTTAGCTGCTCATAAAGCTAAGGGAGCAGATTTAACAGTTGCTGTATTGAATGTTTCATTAAAAGAAGCAAGTCGTTTTGGTATCATGAATACAAATAAAGATGGTACTATTTACGAATTTGAAGAAAAACCTGAAAAACCAAAATCTACTTTGGCATCTATGGGTATTTATATTTTCACTTATAAAGAATTGAGAAAATATTTAATTGAAGATGCTAAAGATGAAAATAGTAAACATGATTTTGGTATGAATATCATTCCAGCTATGTTAAATGATGATAAGAAGTTGTATGCTTATGAGTTTGCTGGATATTGGAAAGATGTTGGAACTGTTGAAAGTTTATGGCAAGCAAATATGGACTTGTTAGCTGATAAGGAATTAGATCTTTATAATATTAAGAAAGATTGGAAAATTTATACAGAGGACACATTGAGTAAACCACAAATT
Organism: Candidatus Stoquefichus sp.; assembly: GCA_021768625.1. Lineage (GTDB taxonomy): Bacteria > Bacillota_I > Bacilli_A > Erysipelotrichales > Coprobacillaceae > MGBC163490. The sequence goes on from JAETUM010000006.1 coordinate 43,984, forward strand.
ATTGGAGAAGAAGCTTCAGTAAAAAATGCTTTGATTACTCAAGGATGTATTGTCAATGGTGAAGTTGAGGGTTCTGTGCTGTTCAATAATGTTTATATTGGAGAAGGAGCTAAGGTTGTTGATTCAGTATTGATGCCTGGTGTACTTGTTGAAGAAGGTGCAGAAGTTTATAAGGCTATCGTTGATGAAGGTGTTGTTATAAAAAGTAAGGAAGTTGTCAACAAGGAAGCTAAGACAGTGGAACTTGTTAGTGACAATGCTAGATAGGAGGGTTATTCAATGTCAAAAGTTGTAGGAATAGTAAACTTACATTCAAATGTTTCTTATAAAGGATTAACTGAAAAAAGACCTGTTGCTTCTGTAAGTTTCTTAGGTCGTTATGGAATTATTGATTTTGTTTTATCTAATATGTCTAATTCAAATGTTGATACAGTCGGTGTTTTAATTAAAGAAAAACCAAGATCATTATTTAAACATTTAGGAAATGGAAATTCATGGAATTTCAATTCTAAATCAGGGGGTGTTTCATTATTATATAATGAAAAATATGCAAATAACCCTATGTATAACCATGATATTAATAATTTGGTTGAAAATATTGCATTTTTAGAAAAATCTAAAGCTGATTATGTTGTTGTTGCACCAGCACATATTATTACAACTATGAATTATGCTGAAGTTGTTGAAGCTCATCAAAAATCAGGTGCTGAAATTACTGTTGTTTATCAAAAAATTGGTAATGCAAATACTACATTTGTTGGTTCTGATTATTTAAGAATTAAAGGTAAACAAGTTGTTGAAATTAAACAAAATAAAGGAAATCGTAAAGAACGTAATATTTCTTTGGAAACATATGTTTTTAATACAAAAGTATTATTATCATTGATGAATTATGCTAAAAAAGTAAGTTCTTTCTTTGATTTAAAAGATACATTAGCATATATTTGTGATGAAAGAAAGATTATGGCATATGAGTATAAAGGTTTTGCAAGATGTATTGATTCTTATGAAGCTTATTATAAGACAAGTCTTGAATTCTTAGACATGGATGTTAATACACAAGTATTTAAGAGTACTTGGCCAATTTTCACAAATACAAATGATACACCACCAACAAAATATAAGAAGAATGCAAAAGTGAAGAAATCATTTGTTGCTAATGGTGTAATTGTTGATGGTGAAGTTGAAGGAAGTATTTTATCACGTAATGTTGTGATTGGTAAAAATGCGGTTGTTAAAAATTGTATCATTTTAAATGGTTCTTATGTATGTCCAAATGCTCATTTGGAAAATGTTATCATTGATAAAGATGCAAGAATTGAAAAGATGAAAGAATTAGTAAGTGAAAATGATGATGAACCATTATACGTTAAAGAAGGAGATGTTGTATAATGAGAATTGTTTTTGCAACAAGTGAGGCGAACCCTTACATTAAGTCTGGGGGACTTGCAGATGTGCTTGGATCTTTACCTAAAACATTAGTAAAGAAAGGGCATGAATGTATAGTTGTTTTGCCAAAATATCAAGATATGAAACTTGCTGATACAATTGAATATGTAACAAGTTATGATATTTGGGTAGGATGGAGAAAATGTTATTGTGGTGTGTTTAAAGCTGAATATGATGGTGTAACATACTACTTTGTTGATAATGAACAATATTTTAGAAGACCTGGTTTATATGGGTATGATGATGATAACGAAAGATTTGCATTCTATGATTTTGCTGTTCTTGAATTATTGTCACATATAGATATTAAGCCTGATATTTTATCATTGCACGATTGGCAATCTGCCATGATTGCTCCATTATATAAAGAAAGATATGCTTATTATGAGTATTATCAAGGTATTAAAATAACTTTTACAATTCATAATATTGCATATCAAGGAAAATGTGATCCAGCATTATTGAGTGATCATTTTGGATTAGATAATTATTTATACTATAATGGTAATTGCCGTAATGATGGATGCTTTAATATGATGAAGGCGGCAATCTTCTATAGTGATGTGATTACAACTGTTTCACCAACATATGCTCAAGAAATCTTGACTGACAGTTTTGGTGAAGGTTTACAAGGTATTTTACAAATGCGTAGACATGATTTATATGGAATCTTAAATGGTGTTGATTATGATACAATTAATCCATCAACTGATCCAGAAATTGTTGAGCATTTTGATATTACAACTGTACAAGATAAGAAAGTTATTAACAAGACTGCATTACAAAAAGAGTGTGGTTTACCTGTTAACCCAGATGTTCCTTTGATTGGAATTGTTACTCGTTTAACATGGCAAAAAGGATTGGATCTTATCATTAATCGTATGGATGAATTAATGAAACGTGATGTTCAAGTTGTTGTATTAGGTGCTGGTGATTTGAAATATGAAGAACCATTAAAAGCTATTGCAGCATACCATAATCAAAAGTTGTCATTAAATCTAAAATATGATTTCGGATTATCTTGTCGTATTTATGCAGGATGTGACATGTTCTTAATGCCTTCGTTGTTTGAACCATGTGGACTTTCACAGATGATGTCACTTCGTTATGGAACGATTCCTATTGTTCGTGAGACAGGTGGTTTGAAAGATAGTGTAGAAGCTTACAATGAATATGAAAATACAGGAACAGGATTTAGTTTTAAAAATTATAATGCACATGAAATGATGAATATCATTGATTATGCTTTAGAGGTATATCAAGATAAAGAAAAATGGCAAGGCTTAGTTCAACGAGCAATGAGTGCTAAACTTGATTGGGACAAAAGTGCTGATGCCTATTTAAGGGTTTTCAATTCATTGCTTGATTAAGGAGGGAGAGATAGTTAAACTATCTCTTTTCTTTTTTAAATAATTTTATTTGTCTTATGTGTATTTGTTTGGTAGAATAGAGATGGCAAGGAGGGATGTTATGAAATATGTAAAAAGAATTTTAATAAATCTCTTTATTGTTTGTTTTATTGTGTCTTGTGGTCAAAAATCGCAAAATGTATTTTTAGAAAAAGATGGTCAATTGTATGAAGTAGCTGATCAAGTATCATTTTATTATCCAAAAGATTTTGTAATTGATCAAAATAATGATAATAAAGAGAATTTACAGTTTGTAAGAGATCAAGAGATTTTAAATTATTCAACATTAAAAGATGATACTGATAATAAAGTAGAGGATATGCCACAGTTATATGCAGGGCAATTGGAAGAGGATGGAGCTCAAGATGTTTTTTATTTTAGCACTCAATTAGATAGTGGTATAGAATGTTATGAATTTACTGGCTTATATACAGCTACTGGATTAAAGTTTAAACATATGATATATTTTACAGCTGAAGCAGAATATATTTATATATATCAAGCACCTCAAGATGTTTATGATGAAAATATTGCAATTATGAGCCAATATTTGAGTTCGTTAACTGTGCATCATCAAATCTCATCTTCGCTTGATTAAGTGAATGAATTTTGTTATAGTATAATAAATTATAAGCAAGAATGATAAAATTGTGAAACTAATAGAGAGAGTCTGATAGCTGGAAATGACTTAGTGGATGATTTTTGATGCCCTTGTTTGAGTCTTTTGAAAAGAAAGAACGTAAGCTTGCGTTAAAAGTGGAATTAGAGCATATGATAAAGTGGAAGAACACATTGTGTCTTTATCATTTGCTTTTTTATTTATAAAGGAGGATAACATGAAAGTATTTAATACATTGACAAATAAGAAAGAAGAGTTTGTACCAATTAGAGAAGGAGAAGTAAGTATTTATGTATGTGGACCTACAGTTTATAATCATGCACATATAGGTAATACAAGACCACTTATAGTTTTTGATGTGTTACGTAGGACTTTTGAATATTTGAATTATAAAGTGACTTTTGTATCTAATTTTACAGATGTTGATGATAAGATTATTAAGGCAGCTAAAGAAGAAGGAATTACAGAAAGAGAATTAACTGATAAATATATTCAGGCATATAATGATGTAAGAAGTGGATTGAATTTGTTATTTCCAACATATTCTCCACGTGTTACTGAGACTATGGGACCTATTATTCAATTTATTAAAGATTTGGTTGATGCAGGATATGCTTATGAGGTAGATGGAGATGTTTATTTTAGAGTTACAAAAATTAAGGAATATGGTATGCTTTCAGGAATTAGAATTGAGGATTTAATAGCTGGAGCGAGTGAACGTGTAGATGATAATGATAAAAAAGAAAGTACAACAGATTTTGCATTATGGAAGAAAACAGATGAAGGAATTCAGTTTGATAGCCCTTGGTCAAAAGGAAGACCAGGATGGCATACTGAATGTGTTGTTATGATTAATGATATTTTTAATGAAGGTCGTATTGATATTCATGGTGGTGGACAAGATTTAAAGTTCCCACATCATGAAAATGAGATTGCTCAATCTATGGCATATCATCATCACCCAATAGCTGGGATTTGGATGCATAATCAAATGATTAATATTAATAATGAGAAAATGTCTAAATCTTTAGGGAATGTTTTATGGGCAAAAGATTTGTTGAAGGAATTAGGATGTAACGTTTATAAATGGTTGATGTTATCAACACACTATAGAAATCCTTTGAATTTTACAGATGAAGTTTTAGAAAATGTAAAGAAAGAAGTTGCAAAAGTAGAAAATATTTTAAAACAAGCATCCTTATATTTACAAGTGAATCATTGTTTAGAAAATGAATTTTGCAAGGAATCTGTTGATGAAATGGTTGATGCTTTGGCTGATGATTTAAATACATCATTAGCATTATCAATGATTTTGGGTCAAGTTAAAGTTTTAAATCAGTTAATGAGAGTTAGAGAAAAAGATAATCAACAAATTTCTATAGGATATCAAACATTGATTTGTATGTTAGATGTGATGGGATTTGTTCATCCTACAAAAGAATTAACAAATGATGAAATTGACTTATATAATTTGTGGATGGCAGAAAAGGCACAAAAGAATTTTGAAAAAGCAGATCAATTAAGAAGTGAACTTCAAGAAAAAGGAATTATATAAAATGAGACCAGAGTTAATAAATCCACTTGCTTTAGCATATTTAGGGGATGGAGTTTTCGAGGTTTATGTAAGAGAATATCTTATTATAGAAAAGAATGTTACAAAACCAGATTTATTACAAAAAGAGGCTATTAAGTTTGTAAGTGCTAAAGCTCAGGCTCAATTTATGAAAGAAGCGATTTGTCAACAATGGGTAAGCGAAGAGGAAATAAGTATTTATAAAAGAGGAAGAAATGCTAAGAATACAAGAACAATGAAAAATACAAGTGTAATTATTCATAATCAGTCTTCTGGTTTTGAAGCATTAATTGGACATTTGTATTTGTTGCATAATGATGAAAGAATTAGTGAGATTTTTGAATTGTATAAAGAGTTTGTAATGAGAAATTCATGAAACAAAATTGAAATAAATATGAGACATTTTAAGGAGTAAAGTATGAGACAATATATATATGGAAGAAATACAGTTTTAGAAGCTTTAAAAGGAGATAAGCCAGTTTATCAGGTTTATTTGATGAAGAATGTAAAAGATAATCGAATGATTGAACTTGCTGAAGATAAGCATGCAAAAGTCAATATTGTCACTCAAAAAAATGTCTTAAGTAAGCTTGTTGGAAATGTTGTTCACCAAGGAATTGTTGCCCAAGTGGAAGGTTATGATTACTATTCGATAGATGAAATCTTGCAAAGTATTCCTAAAAATAAGCAACCATTATTATTGATGTTAGATGGACTAGAAGATCCACATAATTTGGGTGCTATTTTAAGAACTTGTGATGCTGTTGAAGTTGATGGTGTGATTATTGGTAAAAATAGAAGTGTTGCACTCACTCCAACGGTTGCTAAAGTTTCAACAGGAGCAATAGATTATGTGAAGGTTGCACAAGTGACAAATCTTTCAAGAACATTGGATGATTTAAAGAAAGAAGGCTTTTGGGTCGTGGGCTGTGATTTGGATAATTCACAAGATTATCGCTCAATTGATTACAATATGCCAGTTGTCATTGTTATTGGATCTGAAGGCTTTGGGATTTCCCGATTAGTGAAGAAACATTGTGATATGAATGTTGTGTTGCCTATGAATGGGCATGTAACTTCTTTGAATGCTTCAGTAGCAACAGCAGTTATTCTATATCAAGTTTATAATTCTCGTCATCCTTTTAAGTAGAAAGGAGGTAACGTGGATCGTTACAATGATGAGGAACTCTTATATTTAACACAATGTCATAATGATGACGCTAAGAAATGTTTGTTTGAAATTTATCGTTGGCGTATTATACAATGGATGAAACCTTTTGCAAAGTATCAATACTTGGGTATTGAGATGGAAGATTTTGTTCAAGTGGCTATGATAAATTTTTGGAATGCAATATTAAGCTATAGAAGTGACTTAGAGGCATCTTTAAGCACATATGTTAAAACGGTTGTTTTAAGAAGAACATATAGTGAAATTGCAATGAAAAAGGAAAAAAGATTATTAAGTGGAAAAAAGCTTATTTCTCTTGATGAGTTTGTTGGTGATGAGGATGGATATGTATATGGAGAGGTTATTGAAGATCCAACAATCGATTTTCATCCACAAAAGATTTTCGAAATAAGAGAGACAACTTCTCAATACTTAACACGTTTTGATAAAAAAGCAACGGCAATTGAAAAAGATGTGATGTCTTATAAACTTTTGGGTTATGATGAAAAAGAGATTGCTAAAAAGTTGAATATTCCTCTCAAAAGTGTTTATAATGCAACATATCGTGGACATAAAAAAGTCACCCATTGACGAGAGAAAATAAATATGTTACATTATAAGAACGATAAGGAGTGATTGGCATGAAACAAAAGGTTATTTTAGTGTGTACAGAATGCTTATCACGAAATTATTCTATTACAAAGAACAAACGTGTGAATGTTGAAAGACTAGAATTAAACAAATATTGTAAAAAGTGTGGAAAACACACATTGCATAAAGAAACAAAATAGGAGGAAATTATGAAGATCAAAGAATGGTTTACAATTAAAGGTATTCGCTCTGAAATTAAGAATATTCATTGGTTATCAAAAAAAGAATTAGTGTATAATTCAGGTGTTGTACTATTGTTTTGCTTTTTATTCGGAGTATATTTTTACGCAAGTGATGCAATTATTGCATTAATTTTAAAAGCATTGGGGATGAATTAATATGCCAGGAATGAATGAAGAAGGAAGACGTTGGTATGTAGTTAATACATATTCAGGCCATGAAAACAAGGTTAAAGAAAATTTGGAGAAACGTGTTGAATCTATGGGATTACAAGATTGTTTATTTAATATTGTTATTCCTGAACATGTTGAAACAGAGATTAAAGATGGTAAGAAAATTAATAAGGTTAAAAATATGTTTCCTGGGTATGTTTTAGTTGAAATGATTATGACTGATGAAGCATGGTATATTGTGCGTAATACATCAGGTGTTACAGGATTCATTGGATCTTCAGGTGGTGGAGCTAAACCTTTCCCATTACAAAAGCATGAAATTGATCCTATTTTAAAAAAGATGGGTATTAAAACTTCACAAATTGAAATTAATTATGAAGTTGGAGATGATGTAAAGGTTTTATCTGGGCCGTTTGCAGGTAGAGAAGGTAAGGTTGATTCTATTGATCAAGAAAAGGAAACAGCAATTGTATTGGTTGATTTCTTAGGAAACTTAACTCCTATGGAAGTAGAATTAATTCAATTAGAAAAAGTTGAACTTTAAGGAATACTAGAAAGTATTCCTTTTCTTGTAAAAAAGTTAAGTAAATTTATGAAAAAGTATTGCATTATTCATTGAATTATGTATAATAATAAATCGACGCAATATGTGTTACTATGCGTGGAAGGATTGACATCCAATTGACCACAGCACGGACAAATTTAATTAGGAGGTGTGTCGCGTGAGTAAGAAAGTCGTAAGAATTATGAAAATTCAATTCCCAGCTGGTGGGGCTAAACCAGGTCCTGCTTTAGCAGGTGCAGGTATTCAAATGCCTAAATTCTGTACAGCTTTCAATGATCAAACAAAGGAACGTATGGGTGAAACTGTACCAGTAGTTTTAACAGTTTATGAAGACAAGAGTTTTGACTTCGTATTAAAAACTGCTCCTACTGCAGAAATGATCAAGAAAGCATGTGGAATTAAAAAGGCTGCAGCTGATTCAAAACAAACAGTTGCTACATTATCAGCAGATAAATTAAAAGAAATTGCTGAATACAAAATGCCAGATTTGAATGCTAATGATATTGAAGGTGCAATGAAAATCGTTGCAGGTACTGCTAGAAACATGGGTGTAAAAGTTGAAGGCTTAGATGCCTAATTTAATGAAGAGGAGAAAAGAAAATGGCTAAAAAAGGTAAAAAATATCAAGAAGCCGCTGCTCTTATTGAAAAAGGTAAAGCTTACCCAATTGATGAAGCAGTTGCTTTAGTAAAGAAAACAAGTAATGTTAAATTTGATGCAAGTGTTGATGTTGCATTTAAGTTAGGATTAGATACTAGACATGCAGATCAACAATTACGTGGTGCTATTGTTTTACCACATGGTACTGGAAAAACTAAAAAGGTTTTAGTTGTAACTCAAGGAGCTAAAGTTGAAGAAGCTAAGGCTGCTGGAGCTGATGTAGTTGGTGGAAAAGAAATCTTAGAAGACATTAAAAAAGGTTGGTTAGATTTCGAAGTTATGATAGCTACACCAGATATGATGGCTGAATTAGGAAAGTTAGGACGTATTTTAGGACCTAAAGGTTTAATGCCTAACCCTAAGACTGGAACAGTAACTATGGATGTTGCTAAGGCTGTTCAAGAAACAAAAGCTGGTAAAGTAACTTATAGAACTGATAAAGATGGTAATGTTCATTTGCCAATCGGTAGAGTTTCATTTACAGATGAACAATTGATTGAAAACTTTAAAACAATTAATGAATTGTTAGTAAAATCAAAACCTTCTTCTGCTAAAGGAACTTATATGAAAAACGTTGTGATCTCAACAACAATGGGACCAAGCGTAAAAGTACAAGCTTCAATGTAATTGAAGTAATAGAAAGTCGCAATCAATATACCGTAGACAGCAACGGGGTTACCTTAATTATGTTGCCGAGGTGATATTGTCAAATTACTTATTGACAACTCCCTCGTATATGTGTGGGAGTTTTTTAACGGATATATTGTTGCATATAAAATTTAATAGGAGGTGTAACGATGTCTAAAGAAATTATTGAAGCTAAAAAGCAAGTGGTTAGTGAAATTGCTCAACAATTAAAAGATGCTCAATCTACAGTTGTTGTTGAATATCGTGGATTAACAGTTGCTGAAATGACTGAGCTACGTAGAACTTTAAGAGCAGAAAATGTTGGATTTAAAGTTTACAAAAACAAGCTAGTACAAAGAGCTACTGAGCAAGAAGGAATGACTGAATTAAATGAATATTTAGTCGGACCAAATGCAATCGCTTTTGGACATGAAGATGCAGTCGCTCCTGCAAGATTATTAGCAGGATTTGCGAAAGAACATGAAGCTTTAGTTATTAAAGCTGGTTATGTTGAAGGTAAGTTCTTACCTCAAGAAGAAGTTATGGCAGTAGCTAAGTTACCTAACCGTGAAGGCATGTACTCTATGTTGCTTGCTATGATGAAAGAACCTGTTGCTAAAGTTGCAAGAGTTATTCAAGCTGTTGCAGATGCAAAAGATGGAGAAGCAGCACCTGCTGCTGAATAGTTAAAAAATATTAAATGGAGGAAATAAAAATGGCAAAATTAACACATGAAGATATCTTAGCTTATTTAGAAGAAGCTACAATTTTAGAATTAAATGATTTAGTAAAAGCAATTGAAGAAAAATTTGATGTAACTGCTGCTGCACCTGTAGCTGTAGCTGCTGCTGCAGATGCTGAAGAAGCTGGACCAGCTGCTAATGTAACAGTTACTTTAACTGATGTTGGAGCAACTAAAGTTGCAGTTATTAAAGCTGTAAGAGAAATTACAGGTTTAGGATTAGTTGATGCTAAAGGTTTAGTTGATAAAGTACCTTCTGAAATCAAGAAAGATGTTCCTGCTGAAGAAGGAGCTAAGATTAAAGAACAATTAGAAGCTGCTGGAGCTACTGTAGAAGTTAAATAATTGTTTGATAAAATAAGTCCTTTTAAATAAGGACTTTTTTGTTTACTTTCAAAATGAGTTATGACATAATATTGGCGTTGAAAGGAAAAAGAGGAAATGGCACACTATTATACAAATAATATAGATTTAAAATCAGAAGAAACACATATCCACTTTCAATATAGAAGTCATGATATTGTTTTTGTGAGTGATTATGGCGTTTTTTCTAAAGATAAGATTGATTATGGAACAAGAACTTTATTGGATGTTATGGATATAAGTGATCAAAAGAAAAGATTGTTGGATGTTGGATGTGGATATGGAACGATTGGAATTGCATTAAAGAAAATATATCCTTATCTTGAGGTAGAAATGGTTGATGTCAATGAACGAGCTATTCATTTGGCTAATGAATCAATAAAATACAATAATTTACAGGATATCGTAGCTTATAAAAGTTGTGTATATGAAAATGTAAAAGGGAGTTTCGATATTATTGTTTCTAATCCTCCAATTAGGGCAGGGAAGAAAGTTGTTTTTGAAATTCTTGAGGGTGCATATCACTTTTTGAATAAAAGTGGAGAACTTATTATTGTTATTCAAAAGAAGCAAGGTGCTCCTTCAGCAAAGAAGAAAATGGAGGAAGTTTTCGGAAATTGTGAAATAATAAAAAGAGATAAAGGGTATTTTGTTTTGAAATCTGTTATGAAATAATGCTGATCTAAAAAAATAATTTTTGTGTTGACTAAAGGGAAACACTATGCTAGTATAATAAAATGCCTACTCATATATAAAAGCAGTATTTTTTGCTGTGTTTAAAAATAGAGATAGAGATAATCAATAAGGAGTGAAGCGGACTTGGAAAAGAATGTAACTCGAGCAAAAAGTCGTATTAATCGTCGTAATTATTCAAGAATTAGTGGCTCTTTAGAGTTGCCTAATTTAGTTGAAATTCAAACAGATTCTTATGAATGGTTTAAGACTGAAGGGATTAAAGAAGTTTTTAACGATGTTTATCCAATCAGTAATTTTAATGAAACATTAACATTAGAATTTGTTGATTGTCGTTTTGATGAACCGAAGTACTCAGTAGATGAAGCGAAGGATAGAGATGCAAACTATTCTGCGCCAATTCGTGCTACTCTTCGTTTAGTCAATAATGGAACAGGAGAAATTAAAGAAAATGAAGTATTTATGGGTGATTTTCCGCTCATGACAGACTCTGGAACTTTTATCATTAATGGAGCAGAACGTGTTATTGTATCACAATTAGTACGTTCTCCAGGAGCATATTTTGCTGATGCTATGGATAAAAGTGGAAAGACTGTTTTTACTGGAAGTGTTATACCTTCTAGAGGAACTTGGTTAGAATTTGAAAATGATGCAAAAGATATTTTAAATGTGCGTATTGACCGTACACGTAAGATTCCTGGAACTATTCTTTTGCGTGCTTTAGGTTTAAGTAGTGATGAAGATATTATTAATGTATTAGGAGACCATGAGTTTATAAGAAATACTTTAGCTAAGGATCCTACTCATAACACAAATGAAGCATTAATTGAGATTTACAATAAGTTAAGACCAGGAGAACCAGCAACATTAGATGGTGCAAATAACTTATTATATGCTAAATTTTTTGATCCTAAGAGATATGATCTTGCTAAAGCAGGACGTTTTAAACTTGGGAAGAAATTAAGCTTATTAGACAGAATTACAAATCGTGTATTAGCTCAAGATATCATAGATGTTGATGGTAATGTTGTTATGAGTGAAGGGACTTTATTAACAAAAGATAAAGTTGATCAATTAAAACCTGTATTTGAAGCAGGAGCACATACAATTGAAGTAAAAACAAATGAATTTATGCACTCTAATGGTGTTATTCAAACTATTGAAGTTTATGTAGATGAATCTAATTCTAAAAAGATGAAGGTAGTTGGCACTGATTTATCATTAGATTGTAAATATGTTACGATTTCTGATATGTTAGCTGCTTATTCGTATATGTTAAATTTAGTAGATATTTTTGATTCATTAGATTTAGCATCTGACGATAGAGTGAATTTAATGAGTCGAATTGGTTTATTAGATGATATTGATCATTTAGGAAATAGACGTGTACGTTCTGTTGGTGAATTGATTCAAAATCAATTCAGAATTGGTTTATCAAGAATGGAAAGGGTTGTTAAGGAGAGAATGTCATTATCAGAAGTTGATAGTGTAACTCCACAATCATTAACAAATATTCGTCCATTAACTGCTGCGATGAAAGAATTTTTCTCATCATCACAATTATCACAGTTCATGGATCAAATCAATCCGCTTGCTGAATTAACAAATAAACGTCGTTTGTCAGCATTAGGTCCTGGTGGTTTATCTAGGGATAGAGCTGGATATGAAGTTCGTGATGTCCATCCATCTCATTATGGACGTATTTGTCCAATTGAAACACCTGAAGGTCCAAATATCGGTTTAATTTCAACATTGGCTTCATATGCTAAAATTAATAGATATGGTTTTATTGAAACACCATATCGTAAAGTTAATAATAGTATTATTGATGAAAGTGATGTACGATATTTAACTGCTGATGAAGAAAAAAATTATATTATTGCTCAAGCAAAAGTACAACTTGATGAAAATGGGAAAATTTTAGATGAACAAGTTATTGCTCGTCATTTTGGTGAAAATATTATGGCTAAGCCAGAAGAAGTTGATTTTATAGATATTTCTCCAAAACAAATTGTTTCTGTTGCAACTTCATGTATTCCATTCTTGGAAAATGATGATGCGACTCGTGCTTTGATGGGTGCCAACATGCAACGTCAAGCTGTACCATTATTAAATCCACATACACCATTAGTAGGAACAGGTATGGAATATCAAGCTGCAAGAGATTCTGGTGCTGCTATTGTTGCTAAAGAAGATGGTGTGGTTACTTATGTTGATGCAAAGAGAATTACTGTAGAAGAAAATAATGGTCCACATAATTATCGTTTAACAAAATTTTCGATTTCTAATGCAGGAACATGTATTAATCATAAGCCAATTGTTAAAGTTGGAGATAAAGTTGTTAAAGGTGAAGTTTTGGCTGATGGTCCATCTATGGAACAAGGAGAATTAGCTTTAGGTCAAAATGTATTAGTTGGATTCATGACATGGAATGGGTATAACTATGAAGATGCTGTTATCATGTCTGAAAGATTAGTTAAAGAGGATGTATATACATCTATTCATATTGAAGAATATAGTATTGAATGTCGTGATACAAAGTTAGGTCCTGAAGAAATTACGAGAGATATTCCAAATGTTGGTGAGGATGCTCGTAAGAACTTAAATAGTGAAGGTATCATTATGATAGGTGCTGAAGTAAAAGAAGGAGATATTTTAGTTGGTAAAGTAACTCCAAAGGGACAAGCAGAGTTATCAGCAGAAGAAAAATTGTTGTTAGCTATCTTTGGTGAAAAATCAAGAGAAGTTAAGGACAATTCATTAAGAGTTCCTCATGGTGGAGCTGGTATCGTTCATGATATTAAAGTATTCTCAAGAAAAAATGGTGATGAATTACAACCTGGTGTTAATAAAGTTATCAAAGTTTATATTGTTCAGAAACGTAAGATTTCTGAAGGCGATAAAATGGCAGGGCGCCATGGTAATAAGGGTGTCATTTCAAAGATTTTACCAATTGAAGATATGCCACATTTAGAAGATGGAACTGTTTTGGATATTATGTTAAATCCATTAGGGGTGCCTTCTCGTATGAACATCGGGCAAGTTCTTGAGTTGCATTTAGGATATGCAGCAAGAGAGTTAGGTATGTATTTTGCAACACCAGCATTTGATGGTATTAATTCAAAAGATCTTGAAAATATTATGAAACAAGCAAATATGAGTGTTGATGGAAAACAACCAGTTATTTCTGGACGTACTGGTGAATATTTTGATTCTAATATTTCTGTTGGTGTTATGTACATGATTAAATTGGCTCATATGGTTGATGACAAATTACATGCAAGATCAGTTGGACCTTATTCTGTTGTCACACAACAACCTCTTGGTGGTAAAGCACAGAATGGTGGTCAAAGATTTGGAGAAATGGAAGTTTGGGCACTTGAAGCTTATGGTGCTGCATATACATTAAGAGAAATTTTAACTGTTAAGTCAGATGATGTTGTTGGTCGCGTTAAAACATATGAAGCTATTGTAAAAGGACAAAAATTACCTGAACCTGGATTGCCAGAGTCATTTAGAGTATTGAATAAAGAGTTACAAGCTTTAGCATTAGATATACGTATGTTAAATGATGAAGGTGATGAAGTTGGTGAAAGAAAAATTGAAGATGAGGAACGTCGTTTCCCAATATCAATTGATACTGAAGAAAAACCAACTGGAGTAACTGAAGAAGTTGTTGAAGAAGAGGTAGAGGGAGAATTTAATCAAGATGAGGAATCATTTGATGATTTAGATTCTATTATTGGTGATATTTTCTCAGATAATGAAGAAGAAAGTGACGAAGAATAGGAGGGACAATGAATGGCAGATGTAAATAATTTTTCAGCAATTCAAATTGGATTAGCTTCTCCAGAAAAAATTCGTGAATGGTCTTTTGGTGAAGTAAAGAGACCTGAAACAATTAATTATCGTTCTCAAAAACCTGAAAAAGATGGTTTGTTTTGTGAAAAAATCTTTGGACCATCTAAAGATTGGGAATGTAGTTGTGGAAAATATAAGAAAGTAAGATATAAAGGTGTTGTCTGTGATCGTTGTGGTGTAGAAGTTACAAAGTCATCAGTACGTCGTGAACGTATGGGACATATTGAATTAGCGACTCCTGTAGCACATATTTGGTATTTAAAAGGTATTCCATCAAGAATGGGACTTATTCTAGATATGTCACCAAAACAATTAGAGGAAATCATTTATTTTGTGTCTTATGTTGTTACTGATAAGGGAAATACTCCTTTAGAATATAAACAAGTTTTATCTGAAAGAGATTATCGTAATTGTTATGATAAATTTGGAAATCAATTTGAAGCAAAGACTGGTGCAGAAGCTATCAAAATATTGCTTCAAAAAGTAGATTTGGATGAAGAATTTGAAATCGTAACAAAAGAGTTGAAAGAAGCCCAAGGGCAAAGACGTTCTAAATTAATTAAGAGATTAGAAGCAATTGAAGCGTTTAGATCATCTCAAAATCAACCAGAATGGATGATTCTTGATGCTCTTCCTGTTATACCACCTGATTTAAGACCAATGTTACAATTGGATGGTGGACGTTTTGCAACAAGTGATTTAAATGATTTATATAGACGTGTTATTACACGTAATAATCGTTTGAAGAAATTATTAGAGTTGGGAACACCATCTATCATTGTACAAAATGAAAAACGTATGTTACAAGAAGCAGTTGATGCTTTAATTGATAACGGTCGTCGTTCTAAGCCTATTACTGGTGCTGGTGGTAGACCATTAAAATCTCTAAGTCATACGCTTAAAGGAAAACAAGGACGTTTCCGTCAAAACTTACTTGGAAAACGTGTGGATTATTCTGGACGTTCAGTTATCGCTGTTGGTCCTGATTTAAAAATGTATCAATGCGGTATCCCACGTGAAATGGCATTAAATTTATTCAAACCATTTGTTATTAGTGGGTTAGTAAGAGAACAAATCGCAACAAATATTAAAGCTGCAGAAAGATTAATTGATAAGATGGATGATAGCATTTGGCCTATTGTGGAAGATGTTATTAAACAACATCCAGTCTTATTAAATCGTGCTCCTACACTTCATAGATTAGGTATACAAGCATTTGAACCTAAGTTAGTTGAAGGGCGTGCTATTCGTCTACATCCATTAGTTTGTCCTGCATTTAATGCGGATTTTGATGGGGACCAAATGGCTGTACATGTTCCTTTAGGAGAAGAAGCTATTCAAGAGGCAAGACAGTTGATGTTAGGATCAAAAAATATCTTAGGTCCAAAAGATGGGAAACCAATCGTTACACCTTCACAGGATATGGTATTGGGTAACTATTATTTGACTCTTGAAGATGCTGGTAAAATTGGAGAAGGAACTGTATTTGCTGATGTTAATGAAGTTTTAATGGCATATGATGCAAAGACTGTTCATCTACACACAAGAGTTGCTATTAGAGGTAAATCTTTAAATAATAAGACATTTACAGAGGAACAAAATAATAGTTACTTGATTACAAGTGTTGGTAAGATTATATTTAACCAAATTTTTGATGGTAAATTCCCATTTATTAATGATTCTAGTAAAGAGAATTTAGTGGCTACGCCTCAAAAATACTTTGTACCATTAGGTACAGACATTAAAGCACATATTGCTGCACAACCAATTATTAAACCATTAGGTAAGAAAGCTTTAGGAAATATTATTAATGAAGTGTTTACACCTGATGAAACAACAGATACAACAGCTATGTTAGATAGATTAAAAGACCAAGGGTTCTATTATTCTACTATTGCAGGTATTACTGTTTCAGTATACGACATTCAAGTTCCACAAAGTAAATATGTTTTATTTGATCAAGCTGACGAGAAACTTGAAGTTATTAAAAAATTATATCGTAAGGGTAAAATTACTGATGAAGAAAGACATAACATTGTTATTAAGTTATGGGAAAGTGTTAAAGATGAGGTTCAAGGTGTTGTTAAAGAAGAGTTTGAATCTGATACAAGAAATCCAATCTTTATCATGTCTGATTCTGGAGCACGTGGTAATATTTCTAACTTTACTCAGTTAGTTGGTATGCGTGGATTGATGTCTAACCCTAAAGGTGAGACTATCGAACTTCCAATCAAATCTTCATTTAGAGAAGGCTTGACTGCATCAGAATTCTTTATTTCTACACATGGTGCGCGTAAAGGTTCTACTGATACGGCCTTAAAAACAGCTGACTCTGGTTATTTAACAAGACGTTTAGTAGACGTTGCTCAAGAAGTTATTATTACTGAAGATGATTGTGGAACAGACAAAGGATTTAAAGTAACTGAACTATATAATACTTCTGATAATTCTGTTATTGTACCATTATATGATAGATTAGTAGGTCGTCATACATTAAAGGATATTGTTCATCCTGAAACTGGTGAAGTGATTGTTAAAGCTGGTGAAATGATGAATGAAGCAATAGCTAAAGCAATTACAGATGCTGGAATTAAAGAAGTAGAAATTCGTTCTGTCTTTGGATGTAGAGCTAAAGGTGGAATTTGTAGAAAATGTTATGGTCGTAATTTAGCAACTGGAGAACAAGTTCTTATTGGTGAAACAATAGGAATTATGGCAGCTCAATCAATTGGTGAACCAGGTACACAGTTAACAATGCGTACATTCCATATGGGTGGAGTTGCTGGTGGCGCTGATATCACTCAAGGTTTACCTCGTATTCAAGAGTTGTTTGAAGCTAGAAATCCAAAAGCTAAGTCTATCATTTCTGAAATAGATGGAACTGTTTCTAATATTATTGATAACAATGGACGTGCAGAAGTTGTTGTGACTAATGAATTAGAATCTAAAAGTTATTTGGCTCCATATGGTGCTAAGTTAAGAGTGTCTGTTGGAGATGAAATTGAAATTGGTTCTAAAATTACTGAAGGATCAATTGACCCTAAAGAATTATTATCTGTTGCTGATGTTGAAGCAGTAGAAAATTATATTCTTAAAGAAGTTCAAAAAGTATATCGTTTACAAGGTATTGAAATTTCAGATAAGCATATCGAAGTTATTGTACATCAGATGCTTAAGAAGATGAGAATTGTTGAAGGTGGAGATACAGGAGCATTACCTGGAACTCATGTTAATGTAGAAAGATTTACTGAGTTAAATAAAAAAGCTTTAAAAGAAGGAAAACATCCTGCAGTTGGTAGACCTATTTTATTAGGTATTACAAAGGCTTCACTAGAAACTGAGTCATTCTTGTCAGCTGCTTCTTTCCAAGAAACTACAAAGATTTTAACAGATGCTGCTATTAAGGGTAAGGTTGATCATTTGACTGGTTTAAAAGAAAATGTCATTATTGGTAAATTATTACCAGCTGGTACTGGATTGAGAGGTCCGTTAAAGTCAGCAGAGACAATTGCTTTTGAGTTAGAAGAAGAAAGAAAAATGAGAGAACTTGAAGAAGCCGCAACTTTAGAAGCAGAAACTTTATCTGAACATTTATTAGATGAAGGCTCTGATGAAGAATTTCATAACATAGAAGAATTATAAATAATAAGCTTCCTAATGATTAGGGAGCTTTTGTTATATTTTGAAAATTGAGTAAATGGAAAGTAAAATTTAAAAAAATATGTTGACTTTCAAAAAATATTCGCTTATAATCAACTACGGTACTCATTTGATGAGTGCATTTATTCTAACAAAAAATGAAACACCCGGAATTGTGTGTTACTTAAAGAAAGGAGAAAGAACATGCCTACAATTAATCAATTAGTCAGAAAAGGACGTAGTGAAAAAACAAGTAAATCAAAATCACCTGCGTTAAATAGAGGTTACAATTCTTTATTAAAGAAACCAACTAATATTAGTTCACCTCAAAAACGTGGGGTTTGTACACGTGTTGCTACTATGACACCTAAGAAACCTAACTCGGCTTTAAGAAAATATGCCCGTGTTCGTTTATCAAATGGTATGGAAGTTACAGCATATATCCCAGGAATTGGACATAACTTACAAGAACATAGTGTTGTTTTAATTCGTGGTGGTCGTGTTAAAGACTTACCAGGGGTTCGTTATCACATTATTCGTGGTACTATGGACTGTGCTGGTGTAAAAGATCGTATGCAAGGACGCTCTCGTTATGGAGCTAAAAGACCAAAAAAATAGAAGATAGGAGGAATTACTGATGTCAAGAAGAGGACGTGTAGCAAAAAGAGATGTATTACCTGATCCAATTTATAATTCTAAGGTAGTTACTAAATTAATCAACAACATCATGCTTGATGGTAAAAAAGGTGTTGCTCAAAACATCTTATATGAAGCATTTCAAAAAGTTGAAGCAAAAACTGGAAATCCAGCAATGGAAGTATTTGATCAAGCAATCAACAATATAATGCCTGTACTTGAATTAAAAGTAAGACGTATTGGTGGAGCTAACTATCAAGTACCTGTTGAAGTATCTCCAGAAAGAAGAATGACATTAGGATTAAGATGGTTAGTCAATTATTCTCGTTTAAGAAATGAAAAGAATATGGTTGATCGTCTAGCTAATGAAATTATTGATGCATCTAATGGGACTGGGGCTTCTGTTAAAAAGAAAGAAGATACTCATAAAATGGCTGAAGCTAATAAAGCATTCGCACATTTCCGTTGGTAATATAAAGATATTGTTTGAAAGGAGAAAAATATGGCTCGTGAATTTTCGTTAGAAAAAACTCGTAATATTGGAATTATGGCTCATATTGATGCTGGTAAAACAACAACAACTGAACGTGTTCTATATTACACAGGTAAAATTCATAAAATTGGTGAAACACATGATGGTGCTTCACAAATGGACTGGATGGAGCAAGAACAAGAGCGTGGTATCACAATTACATCTGCAGCAACAACTGCACAATGGAATGGGTATCGTGTTAACATTATTGACACTCCAGGCCATGTAGACTTCACTGTCGAAGTTGAACGTTCTTTACGTGTGCTTGATGGTGCTGTTACTGTATTGGACTCTAAAGCTGGTGTAGAACCTCAAACTGAAACAGTTTGGCGTCAAGCAACAACTTATGGAGTACCTAGAATTGTTTTCTGTAATAAAATGGATGCAACTGGTGCTGATTTTATTATGTCAGTTGAATCTATTGGAAAAAGATTAGATGCTAATGCTGTAGCTATTCAATTACCAATTGGTGCAGAAGATACATTTGAAGGGTTAATTGATTTAATTACAATGAAAGCTGTTCATTTCGAAGGAGATAAAGGAGAAAATGTTGTTTACTCTGAAATTCCAGAAGATATGATGGCACAAGCAGTAGAATATCGTGAAAAAATGATTGAAGCTGCTGTTTCATTTGATGATGATTTAATGATGAAATATTTAGAAGGAGAAGAATTAACTGAAGGAGAAATTAAAGCCGCTATCCGTAAAGGAACTTTAGCAGTTGAATTATTCCCAGTATTATGTGGATCTGCATATAAAGATAAAGGTGTTCAACCTATGTTAGATGCAGTTATTGATTTCTTACCTGCTCCTACAGATGTTCCATCAATTAAAGGTGAAGATGAAAACGGAAATGAAATTGAAAGACATGCAAGTGATGAAGAACCATTCTCTGCATTAGCTTTCAAAATCATGGCAGATCCATTTGTTGGAAAATTAACTTTCTTCCGTGTTTACTCTGGAACTATTACTTCAGGTTCTTATGTATTAAATTCAACTAAGGATAAGAAAGAACGTTTAGGACGTATTCTACAAATGCATGCCAATACACGTAAAGAAATTGATCAAGTTTACGCAGGAGATATTGCTGCTGCAGTAGGATTTAAAAATACAACAACTGGAGATAGTATCTGTGATGAAAAGAATTTCATTATTCTTGAAAAAATGGAATTCCCAGAACCAGTTATTGAATTAGCAATTGAACCTAAGACAAAACAAGATCAAGATAAATTAGGTAATGGTTTAGCTAGATTGGCTGAAGAAGATCCAACATTTAGAGTTACAACTAATCCTGAAACTGGTGATACAATTATTGCTGGTGTAGGAGAATTACATTTAGATGTTATTGTTGATCGTTTAAGAAGAGAATTTAAAGTAGAAGCTAATGTTGGTGCACCACAAGTTGCATATAGAGAAACAATTAAGTCTAGTGCAGATTGTGAAGGTAAGTTCGTAAGACAATCTGGTGGACGTGGACAATATGGTCACGTATGGATTAAATTCGAACCTAATGAAGGTAAAGGATTTGAATTCGTTGATGCCGTAGTTGGTGGAACAGTACCAAGAGAATATATTGGTTCTGTAAAAGCTGGACTTGAAGATGCATTACAAAATGGTATGATTGCTGGATATCCAGTTTTAGATATCAAAGCAACATTATTTGACGGTTCATATCATGATGTCGATTCATCAGAAATGGCATACAAAGTTGCTGCTAGTTTGGCTCTTAAAGAAGCTGGAAGAAAATGTGATCCAGTTATCCTTGAACCAATTATGGCAGTAGAAGTCGTAGCACCTGCTGAATATTTAGGAAGTGTTATGGGAGATATTTCTTCAAGACGTGGTATGATCGATGGACAAGAAGAAAGAGGAAACGCAGTTTTAGTACAAGCAAGTGTACCTTTATCAGAAATGTTTGGATATGTAACTGATTTAAGATCATTCACTCAAGGA
The DNA here is from genome assembly GCA_021768625.1 of Candidatus Stoquefichus sp. Lineage (GTDB taxonomy): Bacteria > Bacillota_I > Bacilli_A > Erysipelotrichales > Coprobacillaceae > MGBC163490. Next base: position 65,477 of record JAETUM010000006.1, read on the forward strand.
CGTGGAAATTATACAATGCAATTTAATCGTTATGAACCAGTTCCTAAGTCTATTAGAGAAGAAATTATCAAGAAAAATAGTTCAAATAATTAATTCTATTGAAAGTTATTGCATTTTTGTGATAAATCATTTAGAATGTATATGAAAAATTAAAGAAATTTATATAGGAGGAAGCTTATAATGGCTAAAGAAAAATTTGACCGCTCTAAAGCGCATGTAAATATTGGAACAATTGGTCACGTTGACCATGGTAAAACAACATTAACTGCAGCAATCACAACTGTACTTTCTCAAAAAGGACAAGCTGCTGCTATGGATTATGCTGCAATTGATGCTGCTCCAGAAGAAAAAGAACGTGGAATTACAATCAACACTGCACACGTAGAATATCAAACTGATACTCGTCACTATGCACACGTTGACTGTCCAGGTCATGCTGACTACATCAAAAATATGATCACTGGTGCTGCACAAATGGATGGTGCTATCTTAGTAGTTGCTGCTACTGATGGACCAATGCCACAAACAAGAGAACATATCTTATTATCTCGTCAAGTAGGTGTACCATACATCATCGTATTCTTAAATAAATGTGATATGGTTGATGATGACGAATTATTAGATTTAGTTGAAATGGAAGTTAGAGAATTATTAGATGAATACGAATTCCCTGGAGATGATACTCCAATTATTCGTGGATCTGCATTAAAAGCATTAGAAGGAGATCCAAAATGGACTCCAGCTATCGATGAATTAATGGCTGCTGTAGATTCATATATTCCTACTCCAACTCGTGATACTGATAAACCATTCTTAATGCCAGTTGAAGATGTATTCACAATCACTGGACGTGGAACAGTTGCTACTGGACGTGTTGAAAGAGGACAATTAAAATTAAATGATCCAATTGAAATCGTTGGTATTCATGAAACTCAAAATACAGTTGCTACAGGTATCGAAATGTTCCGTAAATTATTAGATTACGCTGAATCAGGAGATAACGTAGGTGTATTATTAAGAGGTATCAACCGTGATCAAATTCAACGTGGACAAGTATTAGCTAAACCAGGATCTGTACATCCACATAAGAAATTTAAATCTCAAGTTTATATCTTATCTAAAGATGAAGGTGGACGTCATACTCCTTTCTTCGCTAACTATAGACCACAATTCTACTTCAGAACTACTGATGTAACTGGTGTTATTGAATTAGCAGAAGGTGTAGAAATGGTTATGCCTGGAGATAACGTTGAGTTAACTGTTGAATTAATTGCTCCAATCGCAATTGAAAAAGGAACTAAGTTCTCAATCCGTGAAGGTGGTAGAACTGTAGGTTCTGGAAATATTTCTGAAATTATTGAATAATAATGGATGACAAAGGTATTCTTTATGGATACCTTTTTATTTTATTGTATTTTATGATAAAATGTATTTATGAAGGTTGGTGGTTAGAGAATGAAGAAATTATTTTTCTTTGATATAGATGGAACATTAATAGAATGCGAAAAGGGCATATATGAAATCCAAAAAAATACACAAGATGCATTAGATAAATTAAAGGATAATGGAAATGATGTATTTCTAGCAACTGGTCGCTGTAAATGCTTTATTGTAGACGGTGTTATGAAATATCCATTTAGTGGATATGTTACTTGCAATGGGACATATGTTGAATATAACGGAAATGTTATATATAAAAAAGTGGTTCCATCAGAAGCTATTCAAAAAACGCACGAATTATGTCTTAGAAAGAATATGGCATATTATTTTGAAAGCAATGATAAAATATATGTTCTCAATAAAAATAATCCTAGACATTTAGAATTTAAGAATAAATGGGGGATGAAAGATGAAATTATTGTAGATCAATATGATGTAAATTCTGTGGAAACCTACATAGGAATGATTGTTGTTAATTCTGAAGAAGATATAGAAGAAATGATAGAAACATTGTCTCCTTATTTTGATATTCAGAGACATCAGTTTGGATTGTCTTTTGATCTGACTTTAAAAGGTGAGTCAAAAGCAAAGGGAATTAAAAAGTTGGTTGAAGCTATCCATAGCAATATGGACTCTACTGTTGCATTTGGAGACGGAAAAAATGATTTGGAAATGTTGAAAGAAGTAGGAATTGGTATTGCAATGGGAAATGCGCATGTAGATACAAAGGCTGAAGCTGACTATGTTACCGATAGTGTGGATAAAAATGGTATAGTGAAAGCGCTTGAACATTTTTCCTTTATTTAATCTTAATGGTTGAAATTGTCTTATCAATTTGATAAAATAAAGATACAGAGAAATTCTGAAAAAGCTTATAAAAAGGAGAATTGAAAAATGGATGAACAAGAACAAGTAGTAATTAACCTTATTGTAAATAGTGGAAGTGCACGTAGTTCTGCTATTGAAGCAATTCAATATGCTAAAGCTGGTGACTTAGATAAGGCTGAAGAATCATTACAAAATGCTAAAGAAACAGTAAATGATGCACATCATGCTCAAACTGAATTAATTCAAGGAGAAATTAGAGGAGAAAAAACACCATTAAACTTATTAATGGTACATGCTCAAGACCATTTAATGACTGCATTAGTTGTTATTGATTTAGCACAAGAATTCATTGACTTATATAAAAAAGTTGGTTAATAGTAATATTAATTAAGAAGGTTTCAAGTCTGAAACCCTCTTTTTTTATTTATTATGAATTTGGATGCGTCAGTAAAAAAACTACAATAGACAATCTATTTTACTTAGGTTGCCTATTGTAGTTTTGTTCAAGCTCAAAAAGGACTATATCCTATTTCTTTTTAAACATGGCTCCATGACATTTTGGACATTCGATTGATACTTCTTTTTTACAACCTCTAGTTATGTCTTTCCAGAAAATTCACCTAATACCCAGTCAGGAACATTTTTTTCATATCTACACTCTGAACATTTCACTCTTATGTAGGTGTCTCTAGGCCTGAGGAAGTCCTCGTCGCTTAATAGATAATCGTCGAAGTTCACTAATGCATTTTTCTCTGTATCGCTGTCATTGATTGTTCCTTCTTCAAAAGGATTATAACTATATGAGTATATCATAAGTTTACCACATCTGCATAATAGTGGATTCTTTAAATATGATTCTGTCATATGACAGTGATATTTTAACCTATTTATATTGTTTTTACATATTTTTCTTCTTTGCTTTGATATTTTGATCTTTCTTCTATGGAGTTCATATATTTTATCAAGTGCTGGTTTAAACTTGTTTGAATAATAGTTATAGTATCTTGGTATCTTGAGGTTTTCATTAGGACAGTATCTTATGACCTTCTGAATAAAACTGTAGACATGTTCATGTACATCGACACGTTCATCATCCTCATGGCAATGATAGAACCAGGGATTTGTTTTGCCTTGGGGTTATATTCAACAATTTTGCTTTCAGTCATAGAAGGTTTTGATGTATAACGTGTTATATATTTAACACATTTTTCAACATTGTTATCATCCTGATCGTCTTTTTTTTGCATATACATAGAATCCGTTCTCACATATACAGTAAAGATCTTTTGTGAGATGCTTGAAATCATCATCAAGATGAGGAGTAAGAGTATCAAGTAGCTGATACATCCAAGTTTTTTCTTGATTTTTCACATAAGAGAAAAGAAAAACTTTCCATTTTGTTTTTCTTGGTATCATAGGTTTCCTCACACATAAGACAGTGAATATGGGGATTCCACTGAAGATTCCTTCCAAAGGTATGAGGGTCATCACAGAATTAAAAAGGAAAAAGTAGTCTAATGATATTTGAGAAATTTGGAAATATGAAATTTGTATATCGAAATAGAGAATTTTGGTATAGAGGATATTATGTAGATACAGTAGGAAAAAATATAAAAGCGATAAAGGAATAAATGAAATGCTTTATGGACAGGAATATGAGTTGAAACATTGCAATAACTAAAAGAAGCAATGGAAGAATATATACGATATTCTAATGAAGAAAGAAGCAAAGTAAAATTAAAAGGATTAATACCTTTACAAGCAAGAGCTCAAGCCTTATCATAGATATTTAATTTTAGTCTCATTTTTGAGGCTCATTACAATAGCTAGCAGAACTTTATTTTGTTAAAAAATATTAAACAAAAAAATTTTAAAAAAATTAAAAAATATGTTGACTTTAATATTGAGTTCGTGTATTATATAGAAGTCGGCGAAAGAGATAGCTGATAAGGACATTGAAAACTAAACAGAAAACACGTCAAAACAAGAGAGAAAAGAAGAGAGTCAAGAAGGACAAGAAGTTGTCTAGAGAGATAGAGACAATGGAGAGTTTGATCCTGGCTCAGAAAGGATGGACTTATGGCGCATTAGCTAGTTGGTAAGGTAATGGCTTACCAAGGCGACGATGCGTAGCCGACCTGAGAGGGTGGACGGCCACACTGGGACTGAGACACGGCCCAGACTCCTACGGGAGGCAGCAGTAGGGAATTTTCGGCAATGGGGGGAACCCTGACCGAGCAACGCCGCGTGAGGGAGGAAGTATTTCGGTATGTAAACCTCTGTTATAAAGGAAGAACGGTGTATGTAGGGAATGACATACAAGTGACGGTACTTTATGAGGAAGCCACGGCTAACTACGTGCCAGCAGCCGCGGTAATACGTAGGTGGCGAGCGTTATCCGGAATCATTGGGCGTAAAGAGGGAGCAGGCGGCAGCTAGGGTCTGCGGTGAAAGCCCGAAGCTTAACTTCGGCGAGCCGTGGAAACCGAGCAGCTAGAGTGCAGTAGAGGATCGTGGAATTCCATGTGTAGCGGTGAAATGCGTAGATATATGGAGGAACACCAGTGGCGAAGGCGACGATCTGGGCTGCAACTGACGCTCAGTCCCGAAAGCGTGGGGAG
>JAETUM010000089.1 GCA_021768625.1 Candidatus Stoquefichus sp.
GAGAAATTTCTTCTTGTTCGTGACATAATAATGTTCCTTCTTTCTGTAGTATTTACAGTATATCAGATTCATTAAAAAATGTCTCTTGAAGTGTCTTAAATTACGATACCATTATACCTACATTGTACCATGATTTTTCTTATAAGGAATTCTCATTTTGACTTGTACTATTTATATTCTAACACCATTTAAAGATAGAAGATAAATAAAATTAAGGAGGATGTTGCAAGTGAAATATGCATTAATTGGTTGTGGAAGAATCTCTTTTCATCATATTGAAGCAGCTAAAAATAATCATTTAGAGATTGTTGCTGTTTGCGATATAAATCAAAAAAAGATGAAAGAAAAATATGCGTTTTTAACTCATGTTAATCAGTATACAGACTACAAAGAAATGTTAGAAAAAGAGAAACCTACATTAGTGGCAATAGCAACAGAAAGTGGGAAACATGCTCAAATTGCTATTGATTGTATTCAGGCGGGGTGCCATGTTATTATTGAAAAACCGATTGCTTTATCCATAGAAGATGCAGATCATATTATACAATTGGCTAAACAAAAAAGGGTATTTGTTTGTGTTAATCATCAAAATAGATTCAATAAATCTATTCAATATGTTCATAAAGCATTAGAAAAAGGAAGATTTGGTAAAATTTTTCAAGTTAGTGCGCATATTTATTGGAATAGGAACCAGGATTATTATAAGCAAGCCTTATGGAGAGGAACTTGGGAACAAGATGGAGGAGCATTGATGAATCAATGTATACATAATATTGATTTGTTGTGTTGGCTTATAGGTAGTGAAATAGATGAGGTTTTTGCATACACTGATAATATGAAACATCCATTTATAGAAGTAGAAGATTTAGGAATAGCATTAGTGAAATTTAATAATGGTGCATATGGAGTTATAGAAGGAACAACAAATATTTATCCAAATAATTTGGAAGAGAGCTTGTATTTGTTTGGAGAATTAGCAACAGTAAAAATTGGAGGTAAATCAGTCAATGAAATTATAGACTGGAATTTTTCAGATGGACTTGATGATCCGTTTTATGTTAAAAAGACATTTAGTGAGAGACCACCTAATGTGTATGGATATGGACATACACCACTTTATAAAGACATGATAGAAGCTATACAAAATGGACGACAGCCTTTGGTCAATGGGAAAGAAGGAAAAAAAGCATTAGAACTTATTTTAGCTATTTATCAATCATCAGCCAATGGGATACCAGTGAAATTACCATTATTAAGAGGATCAACTCTTGATTTTAAAGGACGATTTAAAAATGAATAAGAAATATTTTGTACATACGAGTAGTTTTATTGATGACAACGTAAAAATTGGAGATGGTACAAAGATATGGCATTTTTGTCATATACAAAGTGGTGCAACTATTGGAGAATATTGTATATTAGGTCAAAATGTTAATATTGGTCAAAACATAAAAATTGGGAATGGAGTTAAAATACAAAATAATGTTTCCATTTATAGTGGAGTTGAACTTGAAGATTATGTTTTCTGTGGACCTTCTTGCGTATTTACAAATGATCTTACGCCTAGAGCTAAATATCCTAAAACGGGAGAATCAAAGTATTTGAAAACTCTTGTTAAAACTGGAGCAAGCATAGGTGCTAATGCTACAATACTTTGCCATCATACAATTGGGTGTTGGGCGTTAATAGGAGCAGGGGCTGTTATAGTATCTGATGTTCCTAATCATGCTATTATGTTAGGAGTACCTGCTCAATTATCAGGATGGGTATGTGAATGTGGAAAACGACTTGATGATGATTTAAAATGCATATGTGGACGCCGTTATCAAAAAAATGATGATGGATTGGAGGAAATAACATGCAGTTTAAAGATTTAAAGGCACAGTACCTAGCGTTAAAACCACAAATAGATTATGCTATACAATCTGTACTTGACACTTCAGAATTTATTCTTGGAGATCCAGTAAAGGAATTAGAAAATATTCTTGCTGATTATGTAGGACGAAAGTATTGTGTTACTTGTGCAAATGGAACAGATTCTTTACAATTAGCATTAATGGCAATGGGAGTGGGTAAAGGAGACGCTGTATTTACATCGGATTTTACTTATTTTGCATCAGCGGGTGCACCTTCACTCCTTGGGGCAACAGTCATATTTGTAGATATTGATGAAAGAACATTTAATATTTCATTTAAGTCATTAGAGGATGCTATTATTCGTGTTATTTCAGAGGGAAAGTTGGTTCCTAAAGTCATTATTCCTGTTGATCTTTTTGGTTTACCTGCTGACTATCCTCAATTGATTTCAATTGCAAAAAAATACAATTTAAAAATTTTAGAAGATGGAGCACAGGGATTTGGTGGTAGAATTATGGATAAGAAAGCTTGTTCGTTTGGAGATATATCAATAACTTCTTTTTTTCCTGCCAAGCCCTTAGGTTGCTATGGTGATGGTGGAGCTATATTTACAGATGATGATAATATAGCTGAACATTTGTATTCATTAAGAGCACAAGGCCGCTCTAAAAATAATAAATATGAACATTGTGAAATAGGAATTAATTCAAGATTAGATACATTACAAGCTGCTATTCTTTTAGAAAAATTCAAAGCATTTGTAGATTATGAATTACAAGCAGTTAATGAGATTGCTGATTGGTATACAAGACGATTGGAAAATGTAGTTACAACTCCCTATATTCCATTTGGTTATTATTCAAGTTGGGCTCAATATACCATTATGTTTAAGGATACTGAAACAAGAAACAGAATACAAAGTGAGTTAAAAAAACATGGAATTCCATCTATGATCTATTATCCTCTCGCACTTCATCAACAAAAGGTGTATAAAGGGATATGTAAAAATGATACAGATTATCAACATACGTTACAAGCTGTAAAAACTGTGCTCAGCTTACCTATACATCCTTACTTAAAAGAAGATGAAGTTGATAAAATTACAAAGATAATTATTAAAAATATATAAAGATAAAATAAGAAAATGATAAACTTTCAAAATATTTGTGAAGAACTTATTACTAAAAAAGAAAAACTAGCTCTTGTTGGACTAGGATATGTTGGTCTTCCTATTGCTGTAGAATTTGCCAAGTATGTGCAAGTTATTGGCTTTGATATTGACCAAAAAAGAGTAGATAGTTATCATGATGGAATCGATGTAACACAAGAGTTATGCGAAGAACTTAAAAAGACAACGATAGAATTTACAACAGATCCTTCAAAACTAAAAGAGGCAAAATTTATTATTGTTGCAGTTCCTACTCCAGTAAAAGAAAATAATGAACCAGATTTAACATTACTTGAGGATGCTTCAAAAATAATTGGTGAAAACTTATCAATAGGCACAATTGTTGTTTTTGAATCCACAGTATATCCTGGTGTAACTGAAACAATATGCATGCCTATCATTGAACAAACTTCTCATTTAAAGTGTGGAATTGATTGGAAGATTGGTTATAGTCCTGAACGTATTAATCCAGGAGATCGCATTCATACATTCTCTTCGATTTGTAAAATTGTATCAGGGATGGATATTGAATCAGCAACAGAAATTCAAAAAATATATAACATTGCAGTTAAAGCAGGTACGTTTCTTGCATCAAGTATTAAAACAGCAGAGGCTATCAAATTAATTGAAAATAGTCAACGTGATGTTAATATTGCATTTATGAATGAAATTGCAAAAATATGCAACCAATTGAATGTTGATACAAGTGAAATTGTTGAAGGAATGAATACAAAGTGGAATGCATTAGGTTTTCAACCTGGTATGGTCGGAGGGCATTGTATAGGTGTTGATTCTTATTATTTGTTAGAACTTGCGAAAAACTTAAAATGTGATAGCTCAATTTTATTACAGAGCAGACAAATGAATGAAAGTATGGCAACTTACATAGCTGATATAGCATTTAGGAAACTGTTAAAGATAAAAAAAGATGTAAAAAAGATAACAGTCTTAATATGGGGAATAACATTTAAAGAAAATTGTTCGGATATTAGAAATAGCAAGGTTATTGATTTAATAAATAGACTAAAAACATATCATATTGAGCCAGTTATTACTGATGCATGTGCTAATAGTAAAGATGTGCAAGAAGCTTATGGTATTAAACTAGTACCTTTTGATGATTTACCTTTAGCAGATTGTATTATTATTGCAGTGGCACATAGTGCATATAAATCAATAACAATGGAGAAACTTTTGAAGATGTTTAAAGATGAGTTGCCAAATAATGAGAAAGTATTGATAGATGTAAAAAGTCTTTACAATAAAGATGAATTATGTACATCAGGAATATGTTTTTGGAGATTGTAAAACTTTTTAAAGTTTAGTACATAAAAAGTAGTTAGATTATTGTAAAGATATGATAGATTTATTATGATGGATATTATAAAGCAAAATATAAAGATGATTTGGCAACAACTTAGAAAAGGAATTTTACAAGTTTTTACTGCAAGTGTCGTTAATAAATTTGTTGTAATGCTCAGTAATATGATTTTGACCAGAATGCTTACCCAAAATGAATATGGGATCTTAAGCTATGTTGGGAATATATACTCTTATGCTAATTTAATTATGGGGTTTGGACTTATAGCAGGAGCATTACAATTTGGAACAGAAAATCGAGGTCAACCCACAGAAAATAGATTTTATCGATATTGTGCAGTTGTTGGGTTATTTATCAATATATTAATCATAATTGTTTTTTCACTTGTTTTTTTGATTGGTAAATTACCTATTCCTCAGGCTAAAATATATATCCATATATATCTTCCGCTTCTTATAATACAATATCTCATTCAACTTTTGTTTATTATACTTAGAAGTCAAAGTCAATTTGAAATTTATGCAAAGTTACAAACAATAGAAACAATACTTTTTGCTGGTGGTACATGTCTGGGAACAATTTGGGGAATAAATGGAGTTGTTATTGCAAGATATATAACTTTATTTGTTGTATTTTTGATTATTGGTTGGCAAATGAGAGGAATGTTATGTTCTATTATTCATGCAGGAAAGCTAAATATTAGTCAGAAAAAAGAACTTTGGCATTATTCTATTTTTAATGGGATAAGTAGTATTTTAAACCAGTTTTTGTTTTTAATTGATATTTCAATGCTTGCTATTTTAATGGTTTCCACCCCCAAAATAGCTATTTATAAAGTTGCTACACTGATACCTAATGCATTATCTTTTATTCCGCAAAGTGTCGTTATATGTGTAGTACCCAATATAATCACACATAATCATGATGCATCTTGGTTAAGTAAAACATTTAATAAAACTTTTATGGGTATGTTTATTTTTAACTTGTTTATTGGATCATTTCTTATTTTAATAGCTCCATGGATTATTGAAATTATTGCTGGAAAACAATATCTTGTATCAGTTCAACCATTTAGAATATTAGTTGCAGGATATTGTATTGCAGGAACATTTCGTTCTTTAAGCGTTAATTTCCTTGCAGCTTTAAAAGTAGTAAAATGGAACGCTTTTTGTAGTTTGATTACCAGTATGGCGGATATAATACTAAATTTACTTTTAATTCCAAGATTTGGAATACTTGGAGCCGCATATGCAACTTTTGGAGCTGAATTAATCGCAAGTGTTCTGACTTTCAGTTTTTTAATGGCTAGGGTAAAAAATATTCATAAAAAAGAATTATCTTCTAATCAATAATATTTTATGATTACGAATAATGAAATTTTGAATTAGACAAATATATTTTAGAATAATAAAAAATGAATTATATGACATCAATGGTATTAAGTTAATAGAAAACAAAATATCATTGAATTAAGATAAGGTGTTCGTTAAAACTAAGATAATCACCTTTTCAGCCGTATTTGGTGCTAGAATATAAATAGTACAAGTCAAAATGAGAATTCCTAATCTAATATTTCATGGTACAATGTAGGTACCGCACTGAAGGAGGATCTCATTATGGCAAAGCACTGTGACAAACAATTTAAACTGGATGCAGTCCAGTATTATCATGATCACAGAGACTTAGGACTGCAGGGCTGTGCATCAAATTTAGGAATCAGTCAACAAACATTATCACGTTGGCAAA
>JAETUM010000007.1 GCA_021768625.1 Candidatus Stoquefichus sp.
CATTACACAAGCAGTTCAACTTTAACTGCATAAAGAAAATGAAGTTGTCTGCTCGACAACTTCAATAAAAACAATTTTAATTATTTCATCTGTCTACTTGACAGGGGCGGTTCAAATTCATCTTCTTTTTATTTGGTTTATTAAAGAAGAACTATATTTTTTGTATAATAATCTTTATATCTCTTTTTCTTTCAACAAAATCATTGTATAATATAAAATATAGAAACGGGAGGATAGAAGATGAAAAGATTATTAAATTGTACATCTAGTGAAATGGCTAGTATGACAAAGGAAGAATTAAAACAATCTATTATGGCATGTGAAGGTAGAGTTATTATGACTGAAACAGTTGTAGCAGTTCAACCTTTATTGGGCGATTTAACAAATGCAGAATTGGCAGTATCATTTGGGAGTGATATGATTTTATTGAATGTATTTGATTGTGATAATCCTAAAATAAATGGATTGCCTGAAACAGATGAACCAGTAAAATTATTGAAAAAATTAGTAGGAAGACCTGTGGGATGCAATTTAGAGCCTATTGATGAAGAAGCTGAATTAATGGAAAGTCGTCGTGAAATATCTCATGGACGTCATGCAACAAAAGAAACATTTATAAAAGCAAAGGAATTGGGATTTGATTTTATTTGTTTGACAGGAAATCCAGGAACAGGTGTAAGTAATGCTTCAATAGAAAAGGCAATAAAACTTGCTAAAGAATATTTTGGTGGAATGATTATTGCTGGAAAGATGCATTCTTCAGGAATAGATGAACCATTAGTAGATTTACCAAGTATTGAAAGATTTATTGATGCTGGAGCTGATATTATTTTAATGCCTGCTGTTTATACAGTACCTGGTTTATCAGAACAAACTGTCATGGAAGCTTGTCAGTTAATTAAATCGAAAGGAGCATTATCATTAAGTTCAATTGGTACATCACAAGAAGGTAGTGATGAAGATACAATTAGAATGATTGCTCTTACAAATAAGCGTTGTGGTATTGATATTCAACATATTGGAGATGCTGGTTGGTGTGGTATTGCATTACCTGAAAATATTATGGCATTATCAATTGCAATTAGAGGAAAACGTTGGACATATCATACAATAGCATCATCTGTTAATAGATAAATTGATTTTATAAATAAAGATAATTTTATATAATTTGTGTTTTTCAAGATTGAATTATTGAATAAAGTGGGGTAAATTGTACCCCGCTTTTTTTACGATAAAACTAAAAAAGTCAAACCATTTTTATATTTGATTCATAAAAGTAAATCTTTTTTTGATAAAATATATAATTATTTTTTAATATGATATAATAAGTAAGGAAATGTCTAGTAGAACCTTTTGTGCTCTTGAGCATTTTCCACTGTTAGGGGTGAAGATAATGAATTTACAGGATATTACAAAGAAGTATATATTAACAGAAACAGAATTAACAATTCTTGAAACAATTATCAATGAATTAACAAGTGGTAATGAAAGAATTTCCATACGTAGCCTTGCTAATAAAACTTATGTATCTACAACTGTTATTATTAAATTAGCAAAAAAATTAGGTTTTATTGGATATAGTCAAATGATTTATGTTTTAAATGAAAATATTCATCAAAAGGTTTCACATGAACATACTTATCTTTTGTCAGAATTTGTTAATGATCAAGATGTAACTACATTGATGAAACTCGTAGATGATCTATATAAATATAGAAAGCAAAAAATTTATTTAGTAGGTATAGGTTTTTCTGACATTATTTCTCAATACTTTTTAAGACGATTAGCAGAAATTGATATATTTGCTTATGGAGGGGCTCCTATTGATTGTATAAATGCAGATAGTAAGCCTTCTATTATCATTTTATTTTCTAAAAGTGGTGAAACTGAAGATCTTATTCAAGTCATTAAACTGTCTAAAAAAATGGGACATACAGTATATGCCATAACAACATCCTCTCAATCTACAATATCAAAATTAGCAGATTATCATATCGAATTAAAATATAAACATGATAAATTATTTGATATACCTGATTACTATGTAGCTACGAGTATATTTATGATAGAAAATATACTTGCAGAGTTTTTAAAAAAAGATAATTAAAAAAATACTCATAGATTTGTGAGTATTTTTTATTATATAGAATAGCTTTTTGATAACATGTTTTTTTATAAGTTAACATGTTTTTAAACAAGGGAGTTTTATTGTGAAGTTTTCTTCATTTTGTTAAAATTTGTTTATCAAATGAAGGCCTAATTTTGATAAAAATTTGACAAAAAAAGTGAGGACAATGAAATGAGTAAGAAAAAATATTCAGTTGTTATTTGTGGAGGTGGTAGTACATATACTCCAGATATGATGGAATTATTATGTATGTTACAAAAGGCTTTTCCCCTAAAAAAAGTTGTTTTATATGATATTGATGAAGAAAGACAAAGAATAGTTGGTGAATTTGGTAAAGTCATGTTCAAAGAATACTATGAAGGTCTAGAATACTATTATACAACAAATAAAGAAGATGCATTTCAAGATGTTGATTTTGCTTTTGTGCAAATTAGAGCGGGTGGAATGGATCAAAGAAATAATGATGAAAAAATTCCATACAAATATAATACAATTGGTCAAGAAACATGTGGACCTGGTGGTTTAGCATATGGAGTCAGAAGTGTTATACAAATGATTCAATTAGTCAAAGATATTCGTCAATATTCCCAAGATGCATGGATTATCAATTATTCAAATCCTGCTGCTATTGTTGCTGAAGCAACAAAAAGAGTATTTCCAAATGATAAACGTTTAATAAATATTTGTGATATGCCAACAAGTGTCCTTGATGCTTATTTACCATTAATCGGATTAAAACGTAGTGATATTCAACCAGTTTATTTTGGATTAAATCATTTTGGTTGGTTTACTAGACTTATTGATCGTCAAACAGGATATGATCATATGCCAGATTTATTAAAATATGTTCAAGATAACTATGAACAAATTCATCAACAATTTAAAAATAAAATTACAGGTCCAGATGATCATTGGGGAATTACTTTCTTGAATCATTTAGAAATGATGCGTGATTTCCCATATTCTCTCCCTAATACATATAACTTATATTATTTGTATCCAAATAAAAGTCTTGAGCATTATTCGATAAACAGAACAAGATATGATGAAGTTATTGAAGGTAGAGAAACAACAGTTTTCCAATATTGCAAACAAGTTGCTGAGTTAGGAAAGATGAAAGGTACAAAGTATGATCTTTCACATCGTATTAATTTAAAAGATAATGCAACAACTGATGATATTGATTCACAAACTGTATATGCTGATAATGATGTACATGCTGCTTATCTTGTAGAACTTGTCTTATCTATTATTAATAATAAACAAGATTTTGGATTAGTCATGGTTAAAAATGATGGTATTTGTAAAAATTTAGATAATGACATGATGCTTGAAGTTTCTTGTCTTGTTGGGGCAAATGAACTTATGCCTTTACAAGTAGGAGAAGTTCCAGCATTTGAAAAAGGATTGTTAGAAAATCAATATGCATGTGAAAAATTATTAGTTGATGCTATATTTGAACGTAATGATTTGAAATTATTACAAGCATTTACTGAAAATAGAATTGTTAGAGATGCTGATTTAGCAAAAAAATTAATTAAAGATTTTAAAGAAGCTAATAAAGATTATTGGCCTAATTTCAAATAATGAATAAGATGAAAAGGAGAAAAACATGGATACTTTAACAACATGGTTAGATAAAAGATTAATGCCTATTGCAACAAAAATATCAGAGAATAAGTATCTAAGTGCATTGCAAGATGGTTTAATGTTTTCAATGCCAATACTTATTGTAGGATCAATTTGTATTATTATTGGTGATTTCCCATTACCAGTTTTTCAAGATGCAATGTCTTCTCTTTTAGGAGATATATGGGGTAGTTGGTGTTGGGATATTATGGTTCCAGCAACAACTGGATTAGTTTCATTGCTTTCAATTATAGGAATTGCAAACAGTTTAGCAAAAAAGAATGGTGTTGAACCTCTTTCAGCAGTAGGAATATCTGTTTCAGCATATTTTATATTATTAGCTCAAATGGAAGATGGAGGCTTTGCAGTTTCAAACTTTGAAGCTCAAGGTTTATTTACAGCTATGATTACAGCATTGCTTGCAACTTCAATTTATAGTTTTACCATTCATAAAGATTGGGTTATAAAAATGCCAGATACAGTTCCAAGCTTTGTAGCAAGATCATTTAATGCTTTGATTCCTGCAGCTGTGACATTACCTATATTTCTTATTATAAGAATTCTTGTTTCATTAACACCTTTTGGTACAGTGACAAACTTTATTATTCAAGTTTTACAAATGCCATTAGCTAATATTACAACTTCATTAATTGGTACATTGTTTGCATCATTTCTTAATTCATTTATTTGGTTCTTTGGTATTCATGGATCATCTGTTGTAGATTCTTTTATGGATCCAATTTGGTATGCAACTCGTGCTGAAAACTTAGCTATTTATCAAACATCTGTGACAGCAATAAGACCATATATCGTCACAATGGATTTTATTAATTTCTTTGTTTTTGTAACTGGTTCAGGTATTACACTTCCACTTACAATAATTATGGCATTTAAATGTAAAGCAAAACGTTTAAAAGAAATTGGAAAACTATCAATTTTACCTGGATTATTCAATGTTAATGAACCTGTTATTTTTGGTTTGCCAATTGTATTAAACCCAATGATGCTTATACCTTTTGTTTTAGCACCGACTTGTTCTGTCATTATTGCATATTTATCAATGTATGTTGGATTAGTCCCATTTCCAACTGGTGTTACTATACCATGGACAACCCCAGCACCTATTGCAGGATGGTTAATGTGTAATGATTGGCGTGGTGGACTTTTACAAATTGTGATACTCATTATTTCGGGATTAATATATTATCCATTTATCAAAGCATTAGATAAGAAATATGTCTTAGAAGAAAATGCAGAAGAAGTATAAGATAAATAGACTGATTGCGTATATTATTGATTGGATTTTAAGTTCATTATTATATAACTTTATTGCTTTGTTGTATTATTCTATTATTACGCAAATTCAGTCATCAAAAATTGATTTTTATAATCTTAAACTATCACAAGGAATTGTTGTTATCATAATTTGCTTTCTAGTTTATATTGGGTATTTTATTTTATACCCTTATTATAAGGAGCAAACTTTAGGGAAAAAAATGATGCATTTGGAAATTGTAGATTTAAATCAAAAACCTTGTTCTTTAACAGCATATATTTTACGTTTTATATGTTTGCTTTTGTTAGAAGGATTTATTTTCTATCCTTCATTTGTCATAATTCAATTTATTGAATGTTTTATGAGTGTTGATATTGCTACAATTATTTATAAGGTCTCTACTACAATCACAATTCTTTCGTTATTTGTTGCAGTTATAAAAAATAAATTTTTTCATGATTATATATCACATACGGAGGTCATACTTATTAATGATAAATGATTAATGGATAATTTAGATGATTTATATTTGAGGTTAAAAAGGGGCTGTAACGAAATAACTTTTTAAAAAGTTGATTTTGTTCAGCTTTTTTCTTTTGCTTGAATTTTGACAATTAAAAAACATCTTCAATCTTTTTTTTCAGTAAGATGTGATCTCTTTGATGTTTTTTATTCGTTTTTAAGCGCAATATCCCTATTTACAGTTAAAACTATTTTTAACAGGAGTATAACATTATCATATCCCTTTCTACCACGACGCTCTTTTCTTTTTAGATATTTATAAAGATTCACTCCATCTAGCGCCTTTAAGAAAGAAACAACCTCATCATCAGGATCAATTTTTATTCCCAAATCCAGTGGTAAAGATAATTGAAATGCGCTATAATTATGACTGTAATTAGATTGTGTAAATGTGGTAGTTTCCATAATCTAATTATACCAAAAAGGACAATGATTATCATTAATTGATTTCATTGCCCTTTTTGTATTCAAGACTTTCACAAAATATTTATTTCGTTACAGCCTCTTTAATAATACATTGATGGTGGAATACTGATAAATGCTTGAAAGCCTCCATCAATATAGTATGCTTGATAGTTTTGGTTATTTAATTCTAAAGCTAATTTTTTAGCAATATGCCCACTTTGACACATTAAGTAAATAGGTTTATTCTTTGATAAAGAAGGTAAGTATGATGAGAATTTTTCATATGGAATATTAACAAAGTTTTTGATATGAAGATCATCAAATTGATATTGATCTCTTAAATCAATAAAGTAGGCATCTGTATTTATAATGTGTGGTATATCTTGAGGATTAATAAAATAATTCATTGTATCACCCTATCTTATTATATTCATAAAATAATTAGATGTGATATTGTATTTATAATGCTTTGCATTTTTTATAGATGATTATGTTTATAAAAAATAATATTGTATAGAATGGAAGAAATATATTAAAGAATATGAAAAAGACGATTTATTTAGAAAAATACTTTTTCTTAATGGTATTTATATTTTCAAATAAAAGCTATATTTATCATTATATTCATAGTGATGAATGGTCATAATATCATGTGAAACATGTTTCGTCTTTCTTTGATAAAAAATATGATTAAGAGCATGATAATCTATTCACATATCATAAGAAATGAATTGAAAATCATGTATAAGAATGGTATAATTCAAGCATGGAGGAATGTTAATATGGATAAAAAAACAATTAAAGATATTGAAGTTGCTGGAAAAACTGTATTAGTTCGTGTTGACTTCAACGTACCTAGAGACAAAGAAACAGGAGAAATTACTAACGACAATAGAATTGTTGCTGCTTTACCAACTCTAAAATATTTATTAGAACATGGTCCTAAAGCTGTTGTATTATTCTCACATTTAGGAAAGGTAAAAACTGAAGAAGACAAAGCTAAAAATAATTTAGCAGTTGTTGCTCCAAGATTATCTGAATTATTAGGAGTAGATGTAAAATTTGTTGATTGTACAAGAGGAGAAGAACTTGAAAATGCTGTAAAAGAAGCTAATAATGGTCAAGTTATTTTAGTACAAAATACACGTTATGAAAAAGGTGAAAGTAAAAATGATCCTGAATTAGGTAAATATTGGGCTTCATTAGGTGATGTATTTGTTGAAGATGCATTTGGTTCTGTACATAGAGCACATGCTTCTACAGCAGGAATTCCTGCACATTTACCATCTGCAGCAGGTTTCTTAGTTGAAAAAGAAATTGCTTATATTGGAAAAGCTGTAAGTAATCCAGAAAGACCAATGGTTGCTATTTTAGGTGGAGCTAAAGTTTCTGATAAGATTTTAGTTATTGAAAACTTATTAAAAATTGCTGATAAAGTTATTGTTGGTGGAGGTATGTCATATACTTTTGCTAAAGCTCAAGGTTTTGAAGTTGGAAATTCTTTATTAGAAGAAGATAGAATCCAAGTTGCTAAAGACTTAATTGAAAAAGCTGGAGATAAATTATTATTACCAGTAGATACAGTTGTTAATAATGCATTCTCTGAAGAAGGAGATATTAAGGTTGTAGAAGGAGATATTCCAGAAGGATATATGGGATTAGACATTGGACCTAAATCAGTTGAAAATATTAAGGCTGCTTTAGATGGTGCTAAGACAGTTATTTGGAATGGACCAATGGGTGTATTTGAAATGGATACATTCGCAAAAGGAACAATTTCTGTATGTGAAGCATTAGCTAATTTACCTGAAGCTAATACTATTATTGGTGGTGGAGATAGTGCTGCTGCTGTTATGAAATTAGGATATGCTGATAAAGTTTCTCATATTTCAACTGGTGGAGGAGCTTCATTAGAATATATGGAAGGTAAAGTATTACCAGGTATTGCTGCTATTGATGATAAATAATTAGGGAGATGGATAAGATGAGAAAACCAATTATCGTAGGAAACTGGAAAATGAATAAAACAATTGCTGAAACAAATGCCTTTGTTGAAGCTGTTGATAGTAGTGTAACTGACACTGCTGATTGGGGAATTGCTACACCATATTTATCTTTACAAAGTGCAAAAGCAAATGCAAAAAAATTATTAATTGCTGCTGAAAATTGCCACTTTAAAGATAATGGAGCATATACTGGTGAAGTTAGTGTTGAAATGTTAAAAGAAATTGGAATTGAATGGGTTATTTTAGGACATTCTGAAAGAAGACAATATTTCGGTGAAACTGACGAAACAGTTAACGCAAAAATGTTACAAGTTCTTAAAAACGATTTAACTCCAATTGTATGTGTTGGTGAAACATTAGAAGAATATGAAGCAGGAATAACAAAAGATGTTGTTAAAACTCAAACAGTTGCTGCATTTAAAGACGTATGTCCAAATTGTGCTAGTAGAGTTGTTATTGCTTATGAACCAGTATGGGCTATTGGTACAGGTAAAACTGCAACTAATGAAATTGCTCAAGATGTTTGCGCATATATTAGAAGTGTTGTTGCTGATCTATATGGACAAGAAGTTGCTGATAAAGTAAGAATTCAATATGGTGGATCTGTAAAACCAGAAGGATTAAAAGCTTTATTAGAACAACCTGATATTGATGGTGCATTAGTTGGTGGAGCTTCTTTAGTAGAAGATTCATATAAAGCTATGATTGCTGCATTAGATTAATGATATAGGACCGCTAAAGCGGTTCTTTTTTGTTTAAATAAAAACATCTATCAGTAAAAATAGATAGATGCTTAAGTATATCATTATGACCAATGACTACTACTAGAATAGCTTGCTACATGAAGACCTTCTTCATTGTTTATTGTTTTCAGTTCGTGCGTTATCCAAAAACCAGAACCACGTTCTTCATCATCTTCGTTATCATAACAGTAAAGTTTTATATCTTGATATTTATTGATAATTTCTGGAAACAGTTTATCATAAATATTTGCATTAAAAATCTCAGTTTCTTGATAATGAGGATTAATTTTCCATTCTTTTTTTCCAAATTTTTCTTCAATACATATTTGCGCTTTTTCTCTATTTTCTGCTTTTCCCCATATAACAACTTTCATATGATTCCTCTTTTCTTTGATGAAGATAATGAATATTTTTAATCTTTGTTATCATTATAACATGACTTTCTATTCTTGAATATATTCTATAATATCACTTACATTACAATCTAATATAAAACATAGTATATCTAATGTTTTGGTTGTAATGGGTTTACCGTGTTTAATACGATGAATTGTATTTGCCGATAATCCATATTTATATATTAAAGCATATTCAGTTATATCTTTTTTATACATTGTTTCATATAGAGACTTATAACTTATCATTTTAATCACCTATTAAACATTAACACACTCAATTTATTGACTATGCTTAATATATTAACTATAATTGGGAATATAAATTTGGCATGAAAAAGGAGGAAAAAGAAATAGATAGATTTAATAAAAAACAAAAGATTCTTCTAGTAATTATTATTTTACTATTTATTATTATGTATACATCAAATATTTATTATATACTTAATGATAAAATATCAGTTTTTGATACAGATGACATTACTTTAAGTGTTGTTATTTATTTTTTAGCTTGTACTGGTATAGTTATTACTTTTATGTATTTATTGAATACGATAGCTGATTATAAGAAAATTTATTATGATGAACAATTAAATCAAAAGCAAATAGAGTTATTATCTCAAAGAAAAAAGATTTTAGAAGAAAATAGTAAGATTTATCTAGAAAATCATGAAAAACAAGAAATGATATTAAATGATATTTATCAAAAGATTATGCAAGGTCAAGATATTTATTTTGAAGATTATGAAACTATTGATCAATATCATATGAAATATTGTGATAATATTTATGTTGATACTTTATTATATAGTAAATCTTTATATGCTTTAGAAAAGAATATTTTATTTGATGTTGATGTGATATATGAAGGTGAAACTATAGATGATATAGATATGAATACAATATTATTTAATCTTATTGATAATGCATTTGAAGCTACTATTTTAACTGATGAAAAGAAGGTTTCATTGAAAATAAGAGAAGTCAAAGGAATTGTTTATATTTTTATTTCTAATACAAAGAAAAAGGAAATAATAAATCTACATAAAACATCTAAGAAAGATAAAAATAATCATGGATTAGGTATAAAAATAATTGAAGATATTATTAAGGATTATCAAGGAAAAATAGAATATCAAGATAATGAGGCAGTTATGAATATTCAAATGACTTTATTTAATAAGAGGGGATAGACATGATTTATACAATATTATTCGTATTAAGTGCTATATATAATTTTTTTCTTTGGATGAAGACTGTAGAATATACTTTTGATATCAAAAAAACAATAAAACATCCATATTTAATAAGCTTTCTATTATCTGCACCATATTCTTTATTAAGAATTATGGAAACAATAAGTCAATATTATGTATATGATATAGTATTAGAAGTGTTTGTCGTTGTTTCAAGGATTATTATCATAAAGATTTTGACTGGTGTTGATATAAAGAAAGATGTCATATTTGTTGTTTTTCAATATAGTGTATATACACTATGTAAACCATTTGCAGTATTAGTGACAATGTTATTATCAGTTAGCTTTCATTGTAGCTTTGATATGATTTCAATCATAATAACTTTAATTCAAGCTCCGTTATCTTATTATATTGCATTAAAAAGTTATTTTCATGTTGTTGATAGATATAGGCTTTATGTTAATAAATATTTTATTATTACTTTTCTTTTATTGGCTTTTGGGTCTAGTTTTGAAAATATTTGGAGTATATCTTTTGTGTTTGTTGCAGAGATTATTTTTTGTTTAATGACTTCATATAGCATTCAAAATGAACAAGATAAATTTCAAAAGTCTTTGGCTATTCAAAAAGAAAAAAATATGATTATTGAAGAATATCAAGAGATAGAAGAAGAACAGTTAAAATTAAGAAAACAAAAACATGATTTTCAAAATCATCTATATACAATACAGGTTTTATTAGAGAATAATCAAAGAAAAGAAGCATTAGAATATATAGAAAAATATATTGAGAAAAGGTAAGAAGGATTTTATCCTTCTTTTTTTAAAGATAAAGGGAGATTAACTACATAGAGTAATCTCCCTTTAAGAGAAAAAGCACTTTACACTTTTAAGAAAGGATTAAAATATTGGTTTAAAAAGTTTTTTACAACATCTTTATATTTTCTTGTAATAGAAATATTGACAGAGTTAATCATTGTAATACTTGTTGTGCTATATTCTTTGATGAATTGAGCGTTAATAACATAACTTGTATGACATCTTATAAAACTTGGGTATGTTTGTAAAATTGTAAGTATATCATCTAATTTTTTATAGGATTCAATGACAGTATCTGTACATATAATTCTAATTTTATGAAGATTGCTTTCTATATAAATGATTTTATGTGGATCAATGAGAACTGTTTTTCCATTAACAGGAATTTGAATGACTGAAGAATGATTCATTTGATTAATAACTTTTTGTATGGCTAATGGTAATTCTTTTTGTAAGTCTTTTTTATAGATGAAGTATGAATAATTTGTACGTGATATATGTCTAGAATATTCAAGATAATTTGTTATGTAGATAATATAGCAACTTGGATATTTATTATTTATTGTATCTGCAAGAGATAATGATGTTTCATTATTAAATTGTATATCTAATAATATACAATGATAATTAAATTGATTTGAATCAATAATTTGTTTGACATCATTTATGGTATTGTATTCTTCAATAACAAATTCTTGTTGCTTATTTATTAAAATTGAATTTAAAATTTCTTTTGCTTTTTCAGTATGTATTTTATCATCATCAATTATACATATACGAAACATAAAAATCCCCCTCTTTTATTGTCATATATTATGATAAAATAATTTCTTTCTTTTGAAAATAGCAAAATATGTAGAAAAATTGGTTAAATATGGTAAGAACAGCATAAATGTTTATCTATTAAACAAGGAGAAAATGAAAAATAAATAGGTAATCGTTTTCTTATTTAGTTTAGTAAGAGATAGAAGAATAGTTAATTATGTTGAGATTTAAGCTGATTATGGAATGAGTAAGATTTTTGTAGAAAGTGATGATATATTGGAGATATAAGATCGAAAGAGGGGGATAAAATGAAAAATATATTTAAGTTTTTAATAATGTTTTGTTTAACATTAACATTTGTAACATTACCTACAAAGGCAGCTACAATATATGATGGAAATAATCATTCTTATGCAACTGCTAAAAAAGTAGGACTAAATGATACAATGAAAGGGGAATTAAATCATTATAAAGGTGATTATGAAGCTGATTTCTATAAGATAACTGTTCCTAGTTCATCATCATATAAAATCAATATGAATGTAAAAGTTGTTAATGATTATGTTGATATGTATATTTATAATTCAAAGGGTACATGCATTGGGCAATATTGTTTTACAGTAGGTGATCTTGGGTTTCAAATTTATAACCAAAATTTTTATTTTGATCCAGGTGTTTATTATATTAAATTAGATACATTCTATTATGCTAGTGAAGCGAATTATACAATAAAATTAAAATCCACAAGAATAAATAATGTTGATTATAAGTCTAATACATCTTTTAAAAAAGCGACTTCTTTAAAGTTAAATAAAAAGGTGACAGCTGTAAGTAGTATTTATAATGTCAATAGCTATTATAATTATAATGATGATGATATTTTTAAATTTTATGTTCCTAGTCAAAAGAAAATAAAGATTGATTTGTCTACATCACATGGGTTTCATTTAGCGTTATATAATTCAAAAGGAAAATGGTTAGATAGTCTTTATAAAGATAAAAGTGGAAGTTTACAGAAAACATTAAAAAGGGGTACTTATTATATAGGTATAGATATTAATGATCCTAGTACTGATATTTTAAATGGAGAATGGAATAGTTTTGGTGGAAAATACAACATAACATTAGTTGATATACCAAATAAAGTAACAATATCTAGCGTTAAAAGTAATGCTAAGAAGAAAATTACAGTAAAATATAAGAAGGTCACAGGAGCAAGTGGGTATCAAATAGCATATCAAAAGAGTGGAAGTAAGAGTTGGAAGTATACAACGGTATCAAGTAAGAGTGCATCAAAAACACTCACAAAGCTAACAAGCAAAAAGAAATATAAAGTCAAAGTCAGAGCATATAAGACAGTAAGTGGAAAGAAATACTATGGAACATACAGTGCTACAAAGACTGTTAAAGTGAAATAAAGCATTCTATAAATATAGTTTTAAAGTAGGTGAAATGAATGCTAAAAGGTAAAAAAACGATTTTATTTGTAGGAATCATATTATTTACAGTGGTTATGACTTGTTTATATTTGTTTGATTCTTCGAAAAAAGAACTCAGTGTTAAGTTGATAGATGCAGTTGATTCTTCATATTTTATTGAAAATATTGATGAAAGTACAGAGTTTGAAATTAATACAAGTAATCCATTTTACTCTATAACAAATATTAATGGAAAGAAAATAAATACAGAGAGTAAATATGAAAATCATATATTAATTATTAAACCAAAAGAAAAGTATCAAAGTGATACTATTTATAAGTTACAGTTAAGGGACGGAGATAGTTTTGTAGATAAGAATTTAAAAAAAGTGAAATGCATATATTTTAGTTTGAATAAAGAGAAAATGCTACAAGACAAGTTTAATTATGAAGTTTTAAGAACAAACTTAAAAGAAGAATATACTCTAAAGAATAAACAATTAAAGTTAGATACTCTTGAAGTTGAATTAAATATGAAAAGTCTTAATAAAAAAGTTATCATAAAGCCTAAAAATTATAAAGTGTTTATTGATAATAAAGAACAATCTTTAAAGACTACGAAATCAACTAAAGGTAATCATTCTATAAAAATAGAATTTGATTATGATGGAAAAAAGTATGAATATATTAAGGAAGTGCACTTTAAAGAGATTTCAATGGATAAGATTGCAAGAGAAATCTATAAAAAATCTTTTGGCGAAGGAGTAATCATAGTTGATATTAATCAAGATGGTATACCAGAGGCTATTAGTCAAGATGAATATTATAATGAAGATGCTGTCACTGGATCTACAAGAATTATGGTGTATTCTATAAATCCAAATAATAATAAAAAATATCTTGTCTGTTCAAAATCTATTGAATTTTTGGAAGATATGAAACTGATAAAGGATAGTAGATTATTATTAGTAGGACATATTGCTAGTGATATGAAAGCATTATATCTTATGAAGTTTGAAATGGTTAATGATAAATTAAAATTAACAAAATATTCTAAGGGATCTTTAATGGAGGATCATACACTAGATAGTGAAGATCCTAAATATAGTGATTATTCTATTGATAATCAAGGATTTAATAAAAAAGAGTTTTTTAAAAAATATGTTGTTGTTAAAGATTTGTATTGAGATATAAATGGTTGAGGAAATAGTGAATATGAAAAATGATATTATGAAGAGAAATTTATTATATGGTTTGATAGGCATATTGTTATTTGCTTTTTTTGGAATGTTGATTTATTTGTTCCTCTTTAATAGTAAAGAAATTCAAGTTATAGAAATAGATAAAACAGATCATACATATTTTTTAAAGAATATTGATAATGATTTTTCGTTTCAAATTCATACTTCATATAATGATTATGATATTTATGATGTAAATAATCATAAAATAGAGGTTGTTAAGAAATATAGCGATTCAGTATTAACAATTAAATTTAATAATAATTATAAAGAAAATAATATATATTTTATTAAACTTAGAGATAAAGATTTGTTTGTTGATGAAAGATTAAAAAATGCGAGAATTATTTATTTTGGATCAAATGATACTTTAACAAATGAAAAACTTAATTATGAAGTGGCTCATGTGAATATTAAAGATAGCTATATCTTAAAGAATAATAAAATAAGTTTAGGTGATTTAACGGCTAAGTTATCTATAAAGTCTTTAAATAAAAATATAAATTTAAAATTAAAAAAATATCGAGTTTTTGTAATATTTTAAATAGAATACAAGAAAGTTCCCATTAAAATTTGAACTGAAAAAAACCGTAATAAAACGAAAAGATACGTTAAATACGGTTATTTTTTTGTTAATTTATGAAATTTCTATGAAATATAATGAAAAAATAATATTATAAATTTGCAATAGAAATAATGGATATTTTTATTGCTTTTTTAAAATATTAATTTTAATAATTTTTTTAAAATCAAGCCTTTCAATATCTTTCAAAAACATTTTAAGAAATTTTTAAACAATTAAAAAAACAACGATACAATCAATACTTTTTTAATTGAAACGTGGGTTTCAAAAAATTTTTAGTAACTATTTTATCTTGATAAAATATTAGTATTTTGATCTCTTTAATTATTAAGTTAATGGGAACTTTTTTTGGATTTAATGGGAACCAATAAAAAAGTACCATAATTTCAACGTTTTTTCGATTTTATAATTAAAAAATGAAATTAAGGAGTTCCCATTAAAATTTGATAAATTAGTAACATTTTTACTACCTTTCAAAAATGTTTTATAGATCTTTCATTTTTGCTTTTTTAATAGTATTATCCATTGCTTCTCTTATAACATCTGCTTGTGTAATTCCTAAAATTTTACATGCTTTCTTGAATTCATCAACAAAATCATTTTTAAAAGTACCTCTAATTGTTTTCATGTTTTGTTTTCGCCATTCTCTTTTATACTCATTTTCATTAAAATTTGGCATCACTTCTTCCTCCTTTTTTTATATAAATATGATACGATCATAAATATACAAGCTATCCATTTAACATAATCAAAAGGTGTAGGGTTAGAAAATTCATTTTCAAAACCTTCAAATAATACAAATACAGTAACAGAAATAACAATAATATCAATATGTTTCATTTGTATAAAATAGATGAATGTGATATATTATAATTGTTATAGGGGAGATGAGGTTTCCCTCATCTTTTACCCTTGCGAATTTTTTTAGACTTCTTAGAAGATTTTAAACTTTGCTTAGTCTTAACGATGGCACATATCGCTGTGACTATTGCTAGAAATGCTTCTGAGAGGTCTTTTATTATTTCGCTTATTTCATCATTCATCTATATCCCTCCTTTCAATTATATTATACCATAGTATGCCTACTATGTCAATAATAAAGTGCAAATTAATCAAGTAAATTCGCTTTTTTTATTAATCTTCTATAATAAATGATGTAAATCATTATTGTGATTAAATATAGTACTAAAAAGTTTTATAATTATTTGACAATAGTACCTAAAAGTACTATAATTTTCTTTGTAAAAAGAAAGAGAGGAAAATATAGAAATGGAAAGAAAATTATATATAAGTGATGAAGCTATTGAAAAATTTGATTTAGTTGAGTTTGATAGTGTAGAAGTTGATGATTATGTAGGTATTGCAGGTAATGATTTTGTAGAATTAGAAAATGGTATATTGGTTACAAGAGATGATATGTACAATATCTATCTGTCAGTAAAAGAAGACGATGAAAGTTTTAATGATATTGAAGATTTGAGAAATAGTATTTTCATTACTTCCCATGAAAAAGTATTCAATATGAAAGAAATCTGTGAAAGAGCGAGTGTTCCTTATCAATCATATAAGAACTGGAAACAGCGTAATTATAAAGGGTTGAGTGATTACAGATTAGAAAGAATTGTAGAAGAAATGAAAAAAGCGTGTGAATAATAAATAGCAAAAAAGCCTATCACATCATATGATAGGCTTTTTTTATTATCTAAATTTGTTACAAAATAACTCATTTTGTTAGATGTTTTGATTAAATGTATAGGTATTGTTATTTTGAAATCAAGAAAATTATTTTCGTTCTAATGTACTTTTAATTACTTTGTTTATGCTTGAAATATTTTTATGAGCAAGATCAAGAAACATACTTTTATATTTTTCATCCTCTATATTTAAAACGTGTTGAATTTCAACAATTATATCGTAAACAAGTTTTTGGTTATCGTCAGTTTGTTTGAGTATTGATAAAGCAAGGTTTGCTAATTGATCAGGAAGTCCATCTCTTATTGCTTCCATTATCTCCATATCTTCCCATATCATTTTTTCTTTAATATCAGTTTCACCCCGCAAATAAGCACCAGAAACATTAAAATAATTTTCTAATATAGCCATACTTTTAGAATTTGGCTCACGTCGTGAATTTTCATAAGCAATAATAGCAGAAAGGCTGATACCAGTTTCATCTGCAAGTTTTTTTTGAGTAAGATGTGCCTCATTTCTTAATTTTTTAATAGTTAATGCAATTTTGTTTCCCATTTCATATCACCCTTTTCTCTAAAGAGTAGTATAACAAATAATTATACGTACGTAAAATATAAAATAAATAATTTATATTTGACTTGTACGAAGGTATAATGTATAATACAATTAAGTTAGACGAACGTATAATAAAAAGAGGTGATTTATATGTTAGTGGCAAAAAAGAATGAAATAAGAAAAAAAAGGATATCTTTACGTTTAAGTCAACGTCAATTATCAATTAAAGCTGGTTTACCAGATAATGCAATATGTAGAATTGAAAATGAAAATTTTAATTCAATTTATCCAATTAGAGCGAAAGCAATAGCTGAGGCATTGAATTGTTCTATACATGAATTATTCGAGGAAATATAGAAAGGAGTAAAAAAATGATTATTTTTTATGCTGATAGTGTAAACGATGCTTATCAAAAATTAAATGCAAAAGAATTTAATGAAGATATTAGAGGTTATTTATTAAGTAATAGAAATTGCATTGATAAAAATAATATTCTAAATCACTTTGAGTTGGATGCCTATGATGTTCATATTCAATCAAATGACTTAATTACTCAAAGTTCAAGATTAGCAATAGCATTTAAAACAGTGATTCTAGATGAATTTGATAAAATGTTTAATTCACTAACTTCAAATATTAGTTTTGAAAGTGAAAAACTCAACTATTCAGAAATAAATTTGAAAATAAATACTTTTAAGGAGAACTTAAAAATATTGAGGAAAGAATATTCTTTAACTCAAAGAGAATTAGCAAAACAGCTCAATTTATCTGAGGAAACTATAAAAAATTATGAAGCAGGCAGAAGAGAACCTACTGGAAAAATTTTATGTAAATTATCTATTTTCTTTAAAGTTAATCCAATAGAGTTTATAGGTTTGTCGTTAGAAAATGATATAGATGATAATATCATTAACTTAGAATTTATGGATATTGGAACGAAAATTCGTAATCAGCGAAAGAAAATGAACTTAAGTCAAATAGAGTTAGCACAATTATTACATATAGATCAAACAGCAGTTAGTCAGTGGGAAACTGGTAGAACAAAACCTAGTATGAATAGTTTGATTGAATTGGCTGAAATTTTAGAATGCGAAATTAGTGATTTAGTTGGGATAGATAAAAATCAAAGAAAGAGGAAAATAGAATGAAAATATATGGAACATATAGAAATAAGACAGTTAGCAGAACAGTTTTTAGCAAGATTCAAGCATATGCAACTATTAATCAAATGATAAGAGATGGAATAATAGATATTAATTGTGATTTTAGTCAATTAGATCAGTTACTTTAGACATTGGATTAATACCAATGTCAGCCTTAATGCAACCAAAGACGGTCACAAGTCCGAAAAATGCAGAGTGAGGTGGGAGGTGTTGATGTGGAGACATTAAGTGTAAATGAATATGCAAACATTAAAGGATGTACTCCTAGAAATATCCGAAAGTTGATAACAAAAGGAAAAATAAAGGCTATTCCAACAATTAATCAAAAAAATAAAAAAGTGTTTCAAATTCCATTTGATTTCTTAAATGATGAAGAACAGGCTAAATATTATGAATCAAAAGGAATCATTAAAAGCGAGATTAAAGTATCTAGTACTGAAGCACTTGAAGATATGACTCCTGAAGAAAGAGAAGAATGTATTTTTTGGGAAAAGGTTGTTAAGGAGTGGCAATTATACAGGAGTAAAGAAGGTGTAAAGAGTAAGGAAGATGTTGATAATCTGTTCATTACAAAGATGAAACTTGAATATCCTAGCATTGATATTTCTTATGATATTTTACGAAGAAAATACATTGCTTTGAAAAATGAGGATTTAAAAGGTCTTATTGATAAAAGAGGAAAAGCCAAAAAAGGTTATTCTAAAATCAATAATGAAGTTATACGAGTATATTTAAGTTTTTATTTAGATCAAGCTAATCATTCTCAAAAGAAATGTTATGAGTATACAAAAGATTTTCTTAGAGGTGAAGGAAAAGATGAACTGGTGGATAGCATACCATCCTATACAACCTTTACAAGATATATTAAAAATAAAATACCTGATGGACTTATAATTCTTGGAAGATATGGAGAAAAAGCCTTTGATGATAAATGTGCGCCTTACATTGTAAGAAGTTATGATGATATGGAATCTAATGATTACTGGATTGGTGATAACCATACAATAGATGTCCTTATTGGTGACACTGGAAATCAATTTAAATTATATTTAACAGCTTTTATGGATGCACGAAGTGGAGTTATTACTTGTGTATATTTAACAGATAATCCTTCATCACAAGCTTCCATATATTCTTTGAGAAGAGGGATAATTAAGTATGGAATACCTAAAAATGTATATCTAGATAATGGTAGAGAGTTCTTAACTTTTGATTTTGGTGGTAGAGGTCACAGAGCAAAGAAAAATGATGATAGATATGCTCCTCCTCCAATACTTGAACGTTTAGGGATTAATATGGTCAATGCCATTGTAAGAAATGCAAAAGCCAAAACTATTGAAAGAAGATTTCTAGATTTTAAAAATAATATTTCTAAGCTATTTACTACTTATATTGGTGGAAATGTAATAGAAAGACCAGAGATATTGAAGGTTGAGTTAAAAAATGGAAATATTCCTGATAGAGAAACATTCATTAAACAGATAGAGGATCTTATTGAATATTATCTTAATTATGAACCGTATAATGGCTCAGTGGCAAAAGATAGAGGTAAGAGAAAAATTGATGTATATAAAGAAAACTTACATACTAAGATTATGGCTACTGATGAAGATTTAAGCTTAATGATGTTAAGGTCTACAAGAACTCAAAAGGTCACAAGAAATGGAGTGCATCTTAATATTAAAGGAGCGAAAATCAACTATAGAAATAATGATTTAGTTATGCAGTGTTTAAATAAAGAAGTTTATTTAAGATATGATCCTGATGATTTAAGCAAGGTAAGAATTTATGATCTTGATGATAGATTTATTATAGAGGCTGAAAGAATTACACCATTACCTTATGGGGCTAGTCAAGAAGATGTTAAAAAAGCAATGGCTGAAACAAGGTCTGTCAAGAAAGCAACTAAACAAGTTCTCAAACATAGTGTTATTGAAGGAATCGATAGGAATACAGCACTTGAATTAATACTTAAAAAAGTTGAAGAAAATAAGAAAACTGATGTTGCAGATGCTGGATTAAAAGATATTGTTGTTAAAAGTGCAGATGAAACACCATTACTATATCAAATGCCAGTCATTGATCTAGAAAAAATGAATAAAAACTCGTTGATAAGAAAGGGAGGATATGAAAATGTCAACAACAGTTAAACAAAGATTAGAAAATCACATGAAAGAGAGTGGAATTTCTCAGGCAAGAATTGCTCCACTCATGGGAGTGAGCATGTCAGCATTATCTCAGTACCGTAATAATAAGTATAAAGGTGATGAGAAAGCAATAGAAGTGAAAATTGTAGAGTATCTCAACACTGTTGAACAACAAAAGACAATGCAAGAGAAGATTAAAGAGTATAAGGGGGATGAAGATTATATTCCAATATCCACCAGTGAAGATGTTTACAAAATGATTAGATATGCTCAATTGAATGGTGGTATTGCAGTAGCACATGGAGATGCTGGAATAGGAAAGACTAAAGCTGCACAGAAATTTGTAAGAGAGAATCCAACACAAGCTATTTACATAGAAGCGTCTCCTATATCTGGAACACTTACAAATATGTTAAGAATGTTAGCAAGAGCTTTAAAGCTCCCACAGTCAACAAATAAATTCAATCTGATGATGGATATTAGAGATAAATTGGAAGGAACAAACAGAGTCATCATTATTGATGAGGCTCAACATTTAAAACTATCTGCAATAGAGCAGATAAGAACACTTGCTGATCCTAATAGTATAACAGGAACTAAGGGTGTAGGGATTGTTTTTATAGGAAATACAGAGGTTTACTCACGTATGAAGGGAAAACAAGAGGCACAGTTTGCTCAATTGTTTTCTAGGATAAAGATGAGTAGATACTATACAACATTTAATGTCAAAGAAGAGGATGTTGAAATGCTTTTTCCAACATTAAAGGAAAAAGGAATGAAAAAAGAATTAGGCTTTCTAATGAGTGTATGTAAATCAAAATGGGGAATCAGAGGAGCAACTAATGTATATGAAAATGCTATTAATAATGAAGATATCAGTTTTGATGGCTTGTTTGCAATGGCTAGAACATTAGGAATAGAGGTGATTTAAATGGATTGGAGAGTTCAAATTACTTTGATTATAAGTGCTACGATTGTTACTTTGTGTATTTTAGGAAATAGAAAGGAAAATAAATAAGATGAAAAAATTAAGAGTAAAAAGTAATGTCATATTAATGCTTTTAGGAATTATAGTTGGATTTTTGATTTCAATGATTCTCAAAGAGCTATCAATGAAATATATATTTATGTTCATAGCTTTGCTATTTCTAATGACTATGAGTTTGTCATGGGTTATTACAAATGAATTTGATCTAAAAATTATGAATGCATATGAAAGAGGAATACAATCTGCTAAAAACCTATCTCCTAAACATATGAATTGTAAATGTGGTCCTAATCCATATGCTAATGAGGATAAAGAGAGCATTTAGCTCTCCAGTAATGTAGCCAACGAAGGTCACAAGCCCTTGAGTAATACAGAGTGATGGAGGTGAGGAAAATGAAACGTTCATGTTTAAATTGTACACATTGTAAATATGTTGGATTGTTTTGTAATTCAAGTTTTAAGTGTGCAAAGAAAATTATCTTCTTTGATAATCATACATTTATAAGAAGTATATTTTGTAGATTTTATAAACTAAAGGAGCATATAAAATGACAGTAATAACAGATGATTTTATAGCATCACAGAGTGAATACAACAATCATATATGGATAGAGATAAAAGTAAAAAATGTACTGTAAAGAATATAGGATAAAAATTATTTACTGACAAAATATGCAAATAACAGAATTTGTTATAAATGTGGAGGAACAAAAATGAATAAAGATTTTGAAATGATGTGGAAGAAGATATTTGAAAATCATGTTGCTACTGTACAAGAAATAGATAAAGATACACAAATTCTTTCATGGAAAGAAGATGGAACTATTGTTTACTCTTTAGAATTCATATTTAGAGAAAATAAAGTCTATGTTGGTGGAGATTTAGGTTATGGAACATTTTTTACAACATGGATTCCAAGATGGAATTCAGATTGGGAACATATTAATCCTAGTTACTTTGCAGAAAAATGTGTATGCATTAAAAATGAAAGGTATGTATGGGATGAAGAACAAGCATTATCCAATTTAAAGAAAGAGTATGAAAGTTCATTATCTGACAAATATAGTGAAAGTGAATTTGAAGGAATATTCAATCAAGTTGAGGAGCTAGCTGATAGT
The DNA here is from genome assembly GCA_021768625.1 of Candidatus Stoquefichus sp. GTDB lineage: Bacteria > Bacillota_I > Bacilli_A > Erysipelotrichales > Coprobacillaceae > MGBC163490. The sequence goes on from JAETUM010000007.1 coordinate 22,792, forward strand.
TGGAATGATGATTGGGTATTAGTAGAAGATGAAGATGTGTTTATTGAAAATGAGAATAACATTGAATATTTAAAACAAATGTGGTGTGTAATTAAAACTTTAAGATGTACTAGTACACAAGAAGAGTATGTATATACATTACAAAATGATCATGATTTTAGTGACTTTAATGATTTTTGGGAATGGGGATATAATGTTGGACGAAAACTTAATGGATATTTTTCAATTTGGATTATTGCATTGAGAATGGCAAAACAACAACTTCTAAATAATCATATGAAGATAGAGGACATGTAAATGGATAAAAAAATATATGCATTTGATTTTGATGGAACACTGGTAAGAAATTGTTTCCCAAATATAGGTACACCTATATCAAGTGTTATAAACTTAGCCATAAACTTAAAAGAAAAAGGACATTATATTATTCTCAATACGATGCGTGAAGGAAGATATCTTGATGAAGCATTGATATTTTGTAAAAAAATGGGATTAGAATTTGATGCAGTTAATGATAATTTGCCACATATGAAAAAATTCTATAAAAACAATCCAAGAAAGATATTTGCAAATTACTATATAGATGACCATAACTTATTCATAGAAGAAATTAATAGATTGCTTCTTTTAGATGATTTTGAAAAAGGGGATGTTTAAAAATGGAAGGTAAAGAATTTGTAACAAGACTTCTTAATGTAGAAAAATATAAAAAGATATATGAAGAAAATGCTTATTTTAGAAGACAAATAAATAATCTTAAAAATAAAGCTCGGATACATACACAGGACTTAATTGAATGTATGGTTTATTTAAGTAATGAGCTTGTAGAAAAAGATTTTGACATGATTGATCATGCAGAACAAAGTTATTTGATGGAGGATATATTATGAGAATTAGAGATAGGATGTATTTTGAACCAAGAGTTGTCACTGAGACAGGATATTTGAACTGGTATAACGAAAGATATTCAAGCAATGAACTTTTGCATCATGCTGAATCAACTGTTTATGTAAGAGACAGTGGAAAACGTTTGTATATTTATGCTTTAACAAAAGATGATGGGACAATCGCAATGCTTAAAATTATTGATGAGATTGAAAAGAAAACAGAAAATACCTGTTATGGTTATAAATTTGGTGAAATTAATGTAGAAAAAGAACAAGAACTATTAAAAAAGATTAATCAATGCAAAACAGATTTACAATCAACATCATCTGCAAAAAGACAGAGAGATCTAAATAAGAATTTAAAAAGATTATATAAGCAGTTAAAGAAGGTACGTAGAAATGTTTCTTAAAAGAAATGTCTTATTTAATATTATAGTTGTAGTAATTATGTTGATAAGTTGTTCTTATGTATGTTACCAATGTGAATTGTTAGAAGAAACGAGGGCATTAAGTAATATACAGTTTTTAAAGGATGTTATTAGTTATCATAAAACAATAAACTATTATGATATTCCTTTAGATCAAAAACATCAGGATTATATTATTTCAAAATGTAAAGAGAAAGATATTGATGTTGAGCTTGTACTGGCAGTGATGAAAGTAGAAAGTAATTACAATTTTGATATTATATCAAGAACGAATGATTATGGTGTGATGCAAGTCAATAAAATCAATCATAAATGGTTAAAAAAAGAATTAAATATAAATGATTTTCTTAGTTTTTATGATAATACAAATGCAGGCATACATATATTAAGTCAATATAAGTGGTGTGAAAGTGAAACGCAAATGTTGATGTGTTATAACATGGGAGTTTCTGGAGCAAAGAGATTATGGAAAAAGGGAGTATATGAAACAACTTACACAAAAAAAGTATTACAAGCAAAAAAAGAGATAGGAGATAAAAAATATGAAATCAAGATATTTTGTGGTAAAAACGCTTAATGGTGAAAAGAAATTTGCAAGAGTAAGTGATGAAATGACATCAGATGAGTTTAAAAAAATATTTATTGATGTTGCTAAAGAGGTGCATCCAATCACAAAAGAAGAATATAAAGCGTGTACTGGAGAGGAGTAAACTCTCCTGCTTAATGCAACCAACGGAGGTCACAAGTCCTCGTATAATGCAGAGTGAGCATATAAGAAAAGGAGGAAAAAAAGATGAATAAACCAATGTATAAAAAGGTTTCAAAAGTTGGTGGTATCACTATTCCGTCACAATTAAGACATTCATTGAATATTCCAAAAGGTACTGCAGTTGAGATTAGAACTACACCAGATGATGAAATCATTATTAAAAAGCATATTCCTACTTGTTTGTGCTGTGGGGCTGCAGATAATGTTAAAGTCATCAATGAAGTTGAGCTTTGTGATGAATGTGCAAAAAAATTTGTAATAGGAGTTGATACTGATGGAAATGACAATGAGAGATAAAGTTGATCGTTATGCTGTTCTTCAGACAATTATTGAAAATTCTAAAAAGGAACAGGATTCATTAAAATCATTTTTCGAAACGCAGGCTGAAGAAGATCTAGAAAATACTAAACTTAAGACTGTTGAATATTGGGGAAGTAAAAGCAAGATTGTTGTTCAAAACTCTGCAACCGTTAAACCAATTTCATGGGTAGCAGTAAAAGAAGTTTTAGGTAAAACAGCGAATGATTTTATTAAAGAAGAAACAAAGTATACGCTTAATGATGTTGCGAAAACAATGCTTGCAAATATGTTTAAAGGTGATTATATAGAGGATAGTCTTGAAAATGTTGTTTCTAAAATAACAGAAAATAAAAAGAAACAAAATGTTCTTATGAAGAGACTAAAAGGTAAATATAAGCAAGATATGAAAAATATCATTAAGTATGCTGAGCTTGATGAATCAGAAGCAAGTGATTATGCGTTTATGATACAAGAAGTTATGGCATATCAAATGATATTAAGAATTATAGAATCCTCAGGTTTTAAAGGAACTGTAGAGGAAGCAGTATCTAAAGTTAAGAGTGCTTTGATTGTTGATGAAGGAATTAAGGTAACTTTAGAAACAGAAAAATAGAAAGGAGCGATTTTATGAGGGCTGTTGAAAATTGGCAAAAGAAAAAAATATATGCAATTGCTGGAGCATTAAAATTTGTTGATAAAACCGATAAAGAAAATGATATCTTACATATGATCATATTTAATATGACAAATAAAGAGTCAGTCAAAGACCTCACTTATAACCAAGCAAATAAAGTTATTGATTATCTCAAACAACAGCAGGATAAATCGCTTGTTGAAAATATGAGTGAGGGGCAAAAGAAAAAAGTATTTTCATTAATGTATCAGTTAAAGGATTTAGATGGTGAGCCTAATATAATCCCAATAGGCGAAAGGTTGTCAGGAATTATTGAAAGACAGTTCAAGGTTAGATCGACACCTAAGTACCTTTTCACTAACCTTTCAAAAGATGATGGAAATAAACTTATTGAGATATTGAAAAATTATATTGGAACTGCAGAAAGGAAGTATATGAATTGACAGAATTTGAAATTAATGATCTAAACAGTGAACAAAAGGATCTAGTAGATATTATTGGTCTAGAAGCATTCAATAAGTTAGTGTTTCATTATGGAGGATCTCAAATATATATTCCAAAAACTGATACAATAGAAAGACAGAGAAGAAATGCTAAAATATGCAATGAATACAGGCATGGAAAAGCATTGAAATTTCTAGCAAATAAATACAATTTAACAGAAACACAAATAAGAACGATTCTATCTGATGTATATGTAAAGAAATGTGATCATACAGTTATCGGACAGATGTCATTAGACTTCAATGAAATGTAAATAAAGTCTTTGGGAAATAACCATTTTTCTCAAGGGCTTTATTTTTTTGTTGATTTTAAATTAGGTAAAATGTGAGTTGTAATAAGCGAGGTGGATATTATGGCAAATATTGATGTTGTTGGATATGTTGTGACTGGTGCAATTGCTGTTGTTGGTTTCTTTTTAAAGAGGACAATGAATAGATTAGATACAACAGAAAAAGATGTACAAACGATTAAAGAAAATTATGTCAAAGAAACAGATCATAAAGAATCACTTCAAAATATTAATGATGAAATAAAGGAAGTCAAGAGTGATATTAGAACAATTAATGACAAATTTCTAACCAAGGAAGATTTTTTCAGGGAACAACGAAAAACTGAAAAACAGTTAGAAAAGATTATAAACATTTTATTAAAAAGTGAGGGATAAAAATGGATAATGAAGCAATGAAAAGAAAGTTATATGCTCAAAACTTTAAAAGTAATAATGGACTTGTTCTAAGAACAATCAACATTCTTAGATATCAATATCATAAATTAACAGATATTGAAAAAGTTTTAGAAGGAGAAGGCATCGAGCAATGGGAATTTATAGATGCAATCAATTATTTATCTATGTCTGAATATATAAAGATGAAATCATTAAAGACTCATGATGAAGTTAAAGAAATTTCTCAATATACAGATTATAGAATTTTAGAAGCTAAGCTATCTCCCAAAGGAATAAAAATATTATCAGGAACAATTGTTGATGAAGATGTTGAGGTTTAGCTATGGCTAATAGAAAACATTCCAAAATAGATGCACTTCCTGATGAGTTGAGATTAGCAGTTGAAGATATGTTGATGACAGGCAGTACGTATAACGATATTGTAAAGTTTCTTAAGGAGAATGAACAAAGTGTTAGCATAGCTGCAGTTTGTCGATATGCTAGAGCATTTAATGCCAATCTTGAACAATTGAGAATGGCTAATGAAAATTTTAGAAATATGATGGATGAGATCAATCGTTATCCAGATCTTGATACAACAGAAGCTATCATACGTATTGCTTCAGGTAATATGTTTAATCGTTTAGCAAATGCCAAAGAGGAGGATTGGGATAACTTTAAGTTGGATAAGCTCTTAAAAGAAACGAACGGTTTGATTAGAGCGACGGCTTACAAAAAGAGAATTGATCTTCAAAACAAAGAAATAAAAGATGCAGCCATTGATGAAATGAAAGGATTAATGTTTCAGGAGATGGCGAAAGACAATCCACAGCTTTATAAGACGGTTGTCGAGTATCTTAATTCTAAAAAGAATAAGGAGTGATAATTATGTGGTATGTCTTACAAGTCGCAGGGAACAAAGAAGAAAGAATAAGAGATGATTTAATATCAAAAGGTTATCAAGCTTTAGTTCCATGTGAAAATAGATTAATTAGAAGCAAAGGTTCTTGGATAAAGAAAAAATATATTATTTTTCCTAACTATGTCTTTGTGAAACTGGATAAATATAAAGCAGAGCATTATTACAAGATTACTAATATAGAAGGGGTTGCTAAATTCTTAGGCGATAAAAGAAATCCTTCAACATTAACATTTTTAGAAAGTGAATGGATTAGAGTTTTAGGAGCGAATGGGATTATTGAACCTACAACAGTAGAAATTGTTAATGGTAATTTGAAAGTTGTGAAAGGTGTACTTGAAAATTTTAAAAGCAGATTTAAAAGTTTTGATTTAAGACATAAAAAAGCAGAGTTTGAAATAACAATCTGTAATGAAATCAAAAAAATTACATTAAGTATTGAAGTTATTAATAGTGATGAACAAGATATTGAAGATGATTAAGGGTTGATTCGTCCCCTTGATCAAATTCAAAGGACATAAAAAAGCTTAATTCAATTTAAAAATAAGATTGAATCGGCGAAGCATGTCCTTTTTTATAAAAAAGATATTCATTCAATCGTGAATACCTTTTAAAAAGCACAAAAACCCTTTCAATTTTTGTGTAAATAAAATAAACAAGTTATTGAGGGTGCTTATAAAAAAGTCGCTTAAAATTGAAAATTTGGCGATTTTTTAATTTGGGAGGAAGTGAGAAGAATGAGTAAGTCTAAAAACAGTGCTTTAGATGTGCTTTTGGGGGGGATATTTGAAGCTGAAAGAATAGAACTTGATGATGAAGATACTGAAAAAGAAGAGTATGAAGCATATCTTAAAAACCTTTTAAAAGAATTTTTACAAAAAGATAGTAATACTACAAGAGTAAAACTTTTACAAGATTTTCAAAATGGAGCACCTCTTACAGGAGAGAATGGATTAAGAAAAAAACTGGCTTCATTTGACATGGAGTTTTTCGGACGAGCATATCTTCCACATTATTTCGTTAGAAAATCTCCTAAATTTCATGAGGAATTAGATAACATCTGGAGTGATGGTGTTTTAAAGGGAAATATTCCTTTAACGAGAGCAGTTAGAAAAAAGATTTCACGATTGAAAGGTTGTAAGAGAGCTATTGCAGCTCCTCGTGGACATGCAAAAAGTACGACTCTTACTTTCAAAGGATCTCTTCATGCAACATTATATGAATACAAGCATTACATTATTATTTTATCAGACAGTTCCGATCAAGCTGAAAGTTTCCTAGATGCTATAAAAACTGAGTTAGAGGAAAATGAGCATATTATTGAAGATTTTGGGATTCTTGAAGGTAATAAGGCTTGGAGATCTAATGTTCTTTTAACAAAAAGTAACATAAAGATTGAAGCTATTGGATCAGGTAAGAAGATTCGTGGTCGTAAACATAAGAATTGGAGACCGGATCTGTTAATTCTTGATGATATTGAAAATGATGAGAATGTTAGAACTTTGGAGCAAAGAAAAAAGCTTTCAAATTGGTTTTACAAAGCAGTATCTAAAGCTGGTGATGATTATACTGACATCGTGTATATTGGAACAATGCTTCATTATGATAGCTTATTAGCTAATGTTATGAAAAATCCCAGTTATAAAGCTATTAAGTATAAAGCTGTCCTTTCTTTTTCGCATAGTGAATTATGGGATGAATGGGAAACGATATATACAGATATATCTAATAGCAATCATGAGCAGGATGCTTTGGATTTCTTTAATGATCATAAACAAGAAATGCTTGATGGAACTGAAGTACTTTGGGAAGATAAGCTATCTTATTATGATCTGATGACAATTAAGGTGTCTGAAGGTGATGGATCATTTAACTCAGAACTTCAAAATGATCCAATAAATCCAGAAGATTGTTTGTTCAATCCAGAATGGTATGACTTCTATAATGAACTTGAAACTATCTTTAACTCAAAAGATTATAAGTTTTATGGTGCAGTTGATCCATCATTAGGAAAAAGTAATAAATCAGATTATTCAGCAATCATTACAATTGCTAAACATAAAGTCACTGGTTATATGTTTGTCATTGATGCAGATATTGCAAGAAGACATCCAGATAAGATTATTAATGATATTTTAGAAAAACAAAAGTGGTTGCGTTTAACATATGGTGTAGGTTATGAAAAGTTTGGTTGTGAAACAGTACAATTTCAGTGGTTTTTGAAAGAAGAGCTTGCAAAAGCTTCAGCAAGAGCAGGACTTTATCTTCCTATCGAGGAAATTAATAGCACTGCTGATAAAGTGTTAAGAATTCAAAGCTTACAACCAGATATTAAAAATAAGTACATTAAATTCAATCCAAAACATAAACTTTTACTTGAGCAAATGAGCCAATTTCCTATGGGAAGCCATGATGATGGAATTGATTGTCTCGAAATGGTTCGTACTATTGCCAAAAAAGGTAAGAGGTTCAGAATACTTGATAAGAGTCTGTTTGGAATATAGGAGGTGAAATGATGTCTGTTATATACATGGATAAAGAATCGTTTAATACGATTGATGAAAGTGATATCAAAAGAATATATCATGAAAATAAAATGAATATTAATAAGTTTAAAAAATTAGAAAAACAATATTTAGGAGAACATAAAATTAGCCATAAAACACAAAACAATGCTAATGATCCTAATAATAGATTAGTTAATAACATGTGTAAATATGTAACTGATATTATGACTGGATATTTTATTGGTGAGCCAGTTGTTTATTCATCAGATAATGATGAGTACATGGAAAAGATAAGAAATATTTTTGAATACAATGATGAAGAGGATGAAAATTCAGAATTAGCAAAGAAAACTTCAATACATGGTGCATGCTTTGAACTCCTTTATATGGATGAAGATGCGAATATAAGGTTTTCAAAAGTTACACAAGATGAAGGAATCCTTATTAAAGATGCCTCAAAAGATGATGGATATTTAGGATTTATCAGGGTCATTAGATATAAGGATAAAAAGAAAAATAAAAGATTAAAGGTTGAATTCTATACAGCTAATGAAGTTTGGTATTTTAGTTCAAAGAGTGGAGAAGCTTTAATGCTTGATGATATCATCGAGCATTATTGGAATGATGTTCCTGTTGTTGAATACAGAAATAACAATGAGCGTGTTGGAGATTTTGAAGGGATTATAAGTTTGAACGATGCTTATAACACTGTTCAAAGTAATACTGCCAATTTGTTTCAGTATAACGATGAGGCATTGCTTAAAATCACAAAATTAGGTGAGGTAACGACAGATGATGTTAAGGATATGAGAAAAAAAGGTGCTGTTATACTTGATGATGGTGGAGATGTTGATTGGTTGTTGAAACAAATTAATGATACTGCGATTGAAAATTACAAAAAAAGATTATATCAAGATATGCATACTTTTTCAGGTGTTCCTAATATGAGCGATGAATCTTTTTCAGGGAATTTATCTGGTGTTGCTATCGCATATAAAATGTGGAGCATGGATCAAATTGTTAAGATCAAAGAGAGAAAGTTCAAAAGAGGACTTCAAAGAAGAATTGAATTGATTACGAATATCCTTAATCTTTTTGGTTCGAATTATGATTATCGTGATATAGATATTAAATTCAATAGAAATAAACCACAAAATAAATTAGAAAATGCTCAAATTGTACAAATGCTTAGTACTCTGTTATCACAGCAAACTGCTATAGGAATGATTGATGGTATCAATGATACACAAAAAGAAATTGATAGGATCAAACAAGAAGAACAAGATGAAGAAGTTCCGCAGGGTGTTTATGCGAATTTAGTGAATGCTTTTGAATTAGAGGATAAAGAAAATGAACAAGAAGCAGAAACAACGACAGCTTGATGTCGCTAAAGAATGTCTTCTTGATGAAGCAAAAGAAAATGATGATTTTCTTGATGAGCTTTTTCTTGTTTACGATGAAGCAGCTGAAAGAATTAAAAGTGATATTCAAAAAATCTTGATTAAATTTACAGATGAAAATGGTCTTTCTTTAGAACAAGCTGCCGAGATGCTTAAGGGTAAGGAATACTCAAGATGGAAAAAGAGTATTAAAAAGTATCTTGAAGAAATAGAAAAAGAAGGAGCTGAATCAAAGATAGCTCTTGAACTTAATACTTTATCAGCAAAGTCAAGAATAAGTAGAAAAGAACAGCTTTTAAGCGAAATCGATAAAGAAATGGCTACACTTGCATCAACAAGTAATAAAGAGATAAAAAAGCATTTAACAAATGTTCTTGTGACAAATTATTATAGAGGACATTATTCTATTCAAAAAACCTTTCAATTAGGATTCAATGTTTCAAAGATCAATAAGGATTTAGTGAATAGCATTCTTGATTATCCTTGGAGTACCAAAAAATATTCACGAACAATTTGGGATAATATTGATCAATTAACTGAGACATTAAGAAAGGAATTAGCTTCTGGTTTTATTGATGGTAGTTCAATACAACAAATGACAAAACGAATAGATAATGTTTTAAAAAAAGGAAAGTATGTTACTGAAAGACTTGTACGAACAGAAGCAAAATACTTCGCACAACAAGCACAACTTTTATCTTATAAAAAGATGGGAATAAGCAAGTATATCTATAAAGGAGCAGGATGTTTGAAATGTGCTGCAATAAATAATAGAACATTTAAATTAGAAGAAGCAGAGGTTGGAGTGAATTGTCCACCAATGCACCCCAACTGTAAATGTATGGTTATTGCATACAGTGATACGAGCATCTTTAATTTTAACAAAGATGTTGTTCCACTTGATCAGAATATCAAGTTCAAAGAGTGGAAAGAAAGATTTATTAAAGATAATAAAGCTAAATAGCTTTGTTATAAAAAATGAGATTAAAGGAGGAATGAAAATGGAAGAAAAATCTCAAGTTGACAATGTTAAAGAAGAAAAGAAAACATTAGGACAAAAGATAACAAGTATTTTTGGCAAGGATAAAGCTGAAGAACCAGCGGTTGAAGAACCTACTGCTGAAGTTAAAGTTGAAGATCCTACTGAAGAAAGTTATTCTAAAGCTCAGTTTGATGAAGCTATTGAAAAAGCAAAGGCAGATGCAGTTGCTGAATATCAAAAACAGCAGGAGGAACAAGCTCGTAAGGAACAAATGACTCCTGAAGAGGTAAAAGCTGAAGAAGATGCAAAAAAGGATAAAGAACTAGAAAAGTTAAAACATGATATTCTAGTTCGTGATTGTAAAGATAGTGCAGTCAAGAATTTAAGTACTGCAGGACTCCCTGTTGAATTAGCAGATGTTCTTGATTATACATCTGAAGAAACAGTTGAAAAATCTCTTGGAGTTGTGAAAGATGTCTTTGTGGCATGCCTTGAAAAAGGAATTAAGGAAAGATTAAAAGGGAAAACACCTGTAGGTTTAAATGCAAATAAAGACATCACAGAAATTGGTGATAGAAAAGCACGAATGCAAAAAATCATGGGAATCAATAAAAAATAGGAGGTAAGAATAATGAATTCAGAAGTTGCAGAATTATATTTAAGTGTGTTGGATGATTTGTATCAACAAGAATCATTAACTATTGATTTAGAAGGAAATGAAAATCAAGTAATGGTGGACGGGTATGGAAACTTCCATGTTGCAAAAATCGATATGGACGGTCTTGGAGATTTCAATCGTGGTGAAGGTTACTCGCAAGGAAATAGTAAATTTTCATGGGAAAAAATCACAATGGAAAAAGAACGTTCTCAAGAATTGAGGATTGATCGTTTGACTAATGGTGAAAACTTAGATTTACCATTCTCAATGTTAGGTGGAGAATTTATCAGAACTAAGGTTATTCCTGAAACTGATGCAGCACGTATTGCTAAATTATATGGTTATGAAGGTGTGAATTTAGTAGAGGAAACATTATCTACAGCCGAGGAAACAATCAAAGCATTAAGAAAAGCATTGAATGCTATGGATGATGCTGAAGTACCTAAAGAAAATAGAATATTGTATATTAAGACATCTTTATACTCAGCTATTGATGATTTAGATACAATTAAGTCAAAAAAAGTTTTAGAACGTTTTTCAAAAATTGTGCCAATGCCAAGTAGAAGAATGTATACATCTATCAAAATGAATGATGGAAAAGACACTGCTGGCAATAGTAAATTTGGTTATGAAAAAGCAGAGGGAGCTCATGCAGGTAACTTCTTGATTGTTGATAAACAGGCAGTTATTGCTAAAACAGCTCAATTCTTGAAGTACTTTACACCAGAAGAAGATCAAAAAGCTGATGATCATGTGTTCAAGTATCGTAACAACAACTTATATGCTTATATTTATGAAAACAAAAAATCAGGAGTTTATGGATCATACGCACCTGATCAAGGAGGAGAATAGAGATGGCTACAGTTATTGGATTAGGAGCTGAATCAAAGAATTCAGATAAAGAGAAAATTGAAAAAGCAAATATTAAATTGTTAGAAGAAAACAAAGCATTAAAAGAAAAAATCAAAGACTTAGAAACTAAGTTAAAGGAGGCTAATAAAAATGGAAAAAAATCAGCTTCAAAGGATAGTTCAGGAGGTTCTGGAACATCCGAAACTAAGTAGTGACGATGAAAGAATTGTCACTCGTTATACAAAAAGAGTGATATTGCAGATTCAGGCACATTGTAATCGTGATGATTTGCCTGAAGCACTAGAAGCAGTTGCTTCTCAAATTGTAGAAGATATGTTAATAGCAGATGGATATATTCAATCCAACAAAGATGTAGCAAGTATCACAAGAGGAGATACAAGTATTACATATAAAGATCAAGCATCAACATATCAAAATACAGTAGAATTCATGAAAAATTATGAATGTCAACTTGTTCATTTTAAAAAAATTAAGCTTCCAACAGATTCAAAAGATGGACGAGGCTGAAATTTTAGAAACTACATATTATGATGTAATGAACGTTTATAGACCTTTTAAAACTGTTTTACCAGAAACTGGTGAAACAGTTTTTAAAAAGGGACTTGATGGACAAAAGATATATGAAAATGTTTCATGTGCTTTATCATCTTTTGGTGGAGGAAAGCCACAAAGGAAGACACCAGTTGTAAATGTACAGAGTGATTATAAACTATTTTATAATCCACGTTACAGAATTGAAAAAAATGATACAATCGAATGTTTTTCTTGTGGTAGAAAATTCATTTTAACTGCTGGAAAAGAGAGAGCTTTCAGTTCTCATTGCGAGTTGCCTGTTAATGAGGTTGAAAAAAATTCATGAGTAGCACAGATATTATTATTGAGGGTCTTGATGAATTTGAAAGAAATTTGTCAAAATTGATTGAACATGATTATCCAGAAGAATTTAAAAAAATGGTTATACAAATAGCTAATGATTTAAGAGATACAGTAAAGGATAAAACTCCTGTTAAAACAAGTCATTTACAAGATAATTGGTTTGTCGGAGATATTGTAAAAAGAGGAAATGAATATGTCATTGAGGTATATAACAATGTTAAATATGTGGAACCAGTTGAACATGGACACCGAACTAAAAATGGTGGCTTTGTTGAAGGAGCGCATATGATGGAGATATCAGTAGAAGCATTAAATGTTCTATTGCCTTTGCATCTTAGGAATTGGTTAAGTAAATTTATTGGTGAGCATGAATTATGATTAGTATAACTAAGATAAGAAAATCTATTACAGGTTTATTGAAGGAAATTAAAGATATTGATGTTTATTATGAGGATGTTGAAAAAACAGATTCAGAAAATAATGATTTTATTATAGATGAATTTTTTCATGTTGCTTTGATACCCATAACGACGAATATCTTTGATGAAAATTACAATGATAAAGTCTTTTTGGTTGATATATCATATGTTTCTAAAAGTCCAAGCAATACTCTTTACTATTCTTGGAATGAAGAAATGATAGCTACTTTTCTTCCATACATAAATATAGATGATCGTTACATTACGATATATAGTAGTGAATTTAAAATCGTTGAACAAGTTGGACATTTTATATTTACAATTAAATTTAGTGATATCTCGTATGCATATGAAAATAAGAGAGAAGAAGATGTTGCTGAAGAATTAGATATTAATTTTGAGGAGGTATAGAAATGGGATTACCACAAATAAACATAGAATTTGAAGCTAAGGCTCAATCGGTTATGATTAGATCTGAACGAGGAGTCGTTGCTGTTATTTTGAAAGATGATAGTGAAACCGCAGAGAAATTTAAGATTTATACAAGCCTTGCTGAAGTAGATTTTTCAAAAATGAATGAAGCTAATTATGGTTATATGAAATTGATTTTTGAAGGATCACCATACAAGGTCATTGCTATGACTATTTCTAGTGAGGAAACAGTTGCAGATGCACTAAAGATACTTAAAAACTACAAATGGAATTATTTAACAGTGCCATCATGTGATAAAGAGATGTCTACAATTATAAGTTCGTTTATAAAAGAACAAAGAAATGATAAGAAGAGATTTAAAGCAGTTTTACCAGATACACCAGCAGATGAGCAAGGGATAATTAACTTCACTACTAAAAATATTGTTTCTACAATTATTGAAGGAAAAACTTTAACAACTGCAGAATATTGTTGTCGTATTGCTGGTATTGTTGCTGGACTAAGTCTTGAAAGATCTGTGACTTACTATGAACTAAGTGATCTAGTAAGCTGTGAAATTATAGATGATTCAGATAGAGCAATTGATGGTGGAGAGCTGATTGTAATTTTTGATGGTGAGAAATATAAGATTGCTAGAGGAGTTAATAGTTGTACATCTACAACTAGAAATGATTTAAAGAAAATCAAGATCATTGAAGGAATGGATTTATTCAATGATGATGTCAAGAGTGTTTTTGAAGATAGCTATATAGGAAAAGTCGCTAATAGTTACGATAACAAACAATTATTAGTTGCTGCTATTTTAGAATATATTGAAACATTAAAAGGAACAGTTTTAGATCCAGATGGAGAAAATGAATGTTCGGTTTCAATAGCCAAAAATAAAGCTTATTTAGAATTGATGGGAATTGATACTAGCGAAATGGATGAAACAGCAATTTTAAGGGCAAATACAGGAAGTCATGTTTTCTTGGAAGGAAAACTTCGTTATTTAGATGCTATGGAAGATCTTGACTTCCATATAGAAGTTTAAGGAGGATAGATTATGGCATTAGATGGAAGACGTACGTTAAGCGGTACGTGGGGACAAATTTGGATTGATGGAGTGTTGGTTGCTGAAATAAAAAAAGCTGAGTTTAAAACAACAGTTAATAGAGAAGATATTCAATTAGGAATTGATGTTGACAGTAAAATGACTGGATTGAAAGGTGAATTTACTTTGACAGTACAAAAGACATATACAATGTACAATACATATGTCAAAAAGTATAACAATGGTGAGGATTTGAGAGTTCAAATTATTTCTAACTTAAAAGATCCAGATGCAGTAAAGAAACAAGCTGATAGATGGAGTTTTCCAAATTGCTGGTTTAATGAGTTACCTTTAGTAAATTGGGAAAAAGGTGGAGTTATTGAAGATGAGTTGTCTGGAGGATTCCCACCATCATTAGCAAAAAATTTAGATGAAATTAAAAGGGTATAGGAGGAAAAAATTATGGCAGATAAAGAAACTAAACTTACACTTGAAATTTTTGCACAAAAAGCTACAAATGCATTAAAAAGAAATCGAAGTATAAGAAAATTCAAGATAAAATTTGAGTCTTTTTCTCAAGATGATGATGGTGAACCTATCGAAATTGAATTTAAGACTTTGACTGATTCAGAAGTTAATGATTGTGTTGCTCAATCTAATGAAGATGATGTCTCAGGTCGAAAAGGAGATAGGTATGCAGTTTATATTGCATCAATTAATCCAAGCCTTAAGGAACTAGGACAGCAATTGATGTCACAAGGTGTCATTGATACTCCATTAGAGGTGATGGATATGTTTGAACCATATGAAATAAGTCAAGCTGCAGGTATTATTATGGAAGAAAGTGGTATTAGTCCGAAAAAAGGAAAAAATGTTTCTCTTGTTGAAAGAGGAATTAATAACTTAAAAAACTAATAAGAACTAATGGTGAATTTAATCTTCTTCACCATTACGTTCAACTGGGCTGGAAAATTGAGGATTTCCTCAACCAGCCTTTTTATTATAAGCTTTTTTATAAAGCCTCACAGGAAGTTTATTATGAGGATATAGAGAAAAGTATGAAGGTTAATGAAAAAGGAGCTGGGAAATAATGCCTATTATTGAAAAAATTAAAATCACAGATGAAGGTATAGCAACTCTTAAGAAATATCAAAAAGAGCATCGTTCGTTTGTTGAAGAGGTCAAAAAAACACGATCAGAATTAAAAAACACATGGAATAAGACATATAAACCAGTTATTGAAACATCACAAGCAGGAAAAGCTATCAATCATTTGAAAACACAAGCTGATAATTTAAAAAGCAGGTTGAAAGCAAAATTAAATGTTGATAATTCTCAAATATCAAAATTAAGACAGGCAAAGGAACAGATGCGAACATTTTCGAAGATGGTTGCATCTGCAACTATTAATGTTAAAGATAATACAAAGAATAAAATCAATAATATATACAATCAACTATTAAAAATTGGTAAGAAGACAATTTCTCCTATAGTAAAAGTCAAAGATAATGCAATGACAAAAATAAGGAGAATAAAAAGCGAAGTCTCCTATTTGGCTAAAACAGTAGCAAGACCTGCAATTGTTTTAAAAGACAATGCAATGTCTAAGATTTCACAGATATCACAAAAACTTTTAAGTATTTCAAAAAAACCATATAACGCAATTATAAATGCGATTGATAAGACAGCATCAGGAATTGCAAGTGCAGGAAAGAAATTAGCTTCTGTTGGTAAGAAGCTTGTTATACCTATTACAGCTGCAGTTGCTGTTTCAACTGCAGGAATTGGGGCAGCTGTGAAATCTGGTATGGATCTAGAAAATCAGCAAATTTCCATTAAACATTTTATTGGTGCAACCAATAAAGATTATACAAGTCAACAGATAGATCAAGCTGCAAATTCTTTTACAGAAGCATTGAGAAAGAATGCTAATGCAACTCCATTCGAAACAGGAGAAGTCATTCAAGCAGGTTCAAGAGCAGTAGCTATTACACAAGGAAATACAAAAGAAGCTATGAATCTAGTTACGTTGGCTGAAGACATGGCAGCTGCAAGTGGTGGAACGAAATCTGTAAGTGATGCGATGGAAGCACTAGCAGATGCTAAGCTTGGTGAGATGGAGCGTCTAAAAGAATTTGGTTTTAAGGTTTCTGCAGATGACTTTAAGAAAAAAGGTTTCAAAGGTGTTTCAAAAGATCTTAGTGATTTTTATGGTGGAGCTGCACAAAAATTAGCTACATCAGGTTCTGGACTACTATCAACAATTACAGGTAAGTTAAAGTCTGGAGTTGCAGATTTTGGGCTTAAAATTGTTGATCAATTAAAACCAGTTCTTACAAATGTAATTGGATTTATTGATAAAATTATGCCTTATATTGATGAATTTGGTACAAAGTTTGGAACAAGTCTAGGAAAAGGAATACAATATATATCTTCTGTTATCCCAACTTTTATAGATGGTTTTAAACAGATGATGCCAACATTTCAAACAATTATAGGAGGAGTTCAACAAATTTTACCTCCGATTATGGCTGTTGGTAGCACCTTGATTAATACAATACAAAATGTTGTTATACAAGCAACACCTGTTATTGCTCAAATTATTTCAACAATTAGTCAAGTATTGCCTGTTCTTCAGCCAATATTTGAAACAATAATTACAACAATAGGAAATATTGTAACCACAGTTCTCCCACCTTTATCGTCAGCAATACAAATGATAGGAAGTGTAATTGTAGCAGTTGCTCCTGTTGTAAGTGAAACATTTGGTATTATAAGTGATGTTATAACGACAGCAGTTGGAGGTATAGCTTCTATTATTCAAGGAGCATTAGATCTTATCAGTTCAGCTTGGAATGGAAACTGGTCAGGAATGGTAAGTGCTTTTAAAACTATTTTTGGAGGTATAGCCAAAATATGCAAAGCACCTATTAATGCAGTAATAAGTATAATTAACAAGGCAATTGATGGTATTAATTGTATTGCGATAGATATTCCTGATTGGGTACCTTTTGCTGGTGGAAAGCATTTTGGCATGGATTTAGGACATATTCCACTCCTTGCACAAGGTGGAGTTGTTTCTCAGGCAACGATGGCAGTTGTTGGTGAAGCAGGAAAAGAAGCTGTTATGCCACTTGAGAGAAATACAGGGTGGATAGATAACTTAGCAGGACAACTTGTAGGAAAAATGTCTCCAAATAATTTTGGAGGAACAAATCAGATTCCATTGATGAATGGAAATGGAGTACCAGCACAGAACTATACAGAGATAAAAAATACTACAATTAGAGTTGAGAAGCTTGCTGATCAAATTGTTGTTAAAAATAAAGATGATATTGATGATGTAGCAAGTACAGTAGCTGAAAAGATAAAAGAAGTTATTGATAACATGTAAGGAGTGAATGCTATGAAAAGAAGAGTAGTAGAAATGAGTGCAAAAAATAGAAAAGAGGTTTTAAAACTCATTGTTAATCCTAAAAAAATCGAATTTACTGATCCTCAAAATAATCAACAGGTTCAATTGTTAGATGTAGGAACGGTCAATTTGTTAGGAGAAAAAGGTGTTATTTCTATCACGTTATCTAGTTTCTTTCCATCTCAAAAGTCCCCAATCTATAAAAGATTAGGAGGAAAAAAGACACCAAAAGAATGTAAAAGGTTAGTAAAAAAATGGAAAGATAATAAGACTATTGTTAGATTGATTATAAGTGATTTAGACATCAATCTAGCAATGTCTATCGATGAGTTTAGTTATAGTCAAAATGAAGGTGACTATGATATATACTATTCGATAAAATTAACAGAGTATAAAAAGCTAAATGTATCATCTGTTAAATCATCTAAATCAAAAAAAGGAAGTATAAGCAAAAGACCGTCAAGTCGTTCTTCAAAAGGAAATAACAAGATATATACAGTGAAACGTGGAGATACCTTGTGGGCTATTGCTGTTAAGTATTATAAAAAAGGATCACAGTATAAGAAGATATATAATGCTAACAAAAAAGTAATAGAAGCAACTGCGAAGAAGCATAAAAGAAAGAGTTCACAAAGTGGACATTGGATATATTCTGGTACGAAGTTGGTGATTCCATGAAACTTATAGTCAATAAGAAAAACATCATTGAGCTTGTTCGTGATATGACGTGGTCTGGTGATACAAAAGAAGTATCAAGAAAATTGAACTTTACAGTTTATCAAAATCTAGCTGATAAAAATATGCCTAAAATTGCTATTACTATAGATAGTTCTGTTACATTAAAAGATGATGATGGAAAAGTTCTATTTGTAGGTGTTATCAAAAAAATAGATAAGAAGTCTAATGATAAGACTTTAACATATTTAGCGTATGATCTTCTTTTCTATATAAATAAAAGCAAAATAAGTAAAGTATTTAAAAATACTCCTGAAGCAATCACAAAAAGTGTTTGTAAAGAATTAGGAGTGTCTGTTGGAACTTTGGCAAAAGCAGGAAAGAAAATATATTATCCCTGTTTGGATAAAACAGGATATGAAGCGATTATGATTGCATACAGTCAAGCTTCTAACATAACTGGTAAAAAGTATATTCCGTTAATGGAAAAGAATAAACTAACTGTTATAGAAAAAGGAAAGTACTGTGGAGTTATTATCAAAGGAACATTCAATCTTACTGATGCAACTTATACAGTATCAAGTGAGAATGTTGTTAATAAAGTTAAGATCACAGATAAAAATGGTAAAGTTATTAAAACTGTTAAGAATGTAACATCTATCAAAAAACGTGGAACAATGCAAGCTATCTACAAAAAAGAAGATGGGAAAAATGCTACTAAAAATGCAAAGAAATTGTTTCACGAGTTGGATAGATCAGCAAGCGTGAATGCATTAGGGGATGTTCGAGCTATATCTGGTTATGCAGTTACTATACAAGATAAGAGAACAGGTCTTTATGGATTGTTTTATATAGAAAGTGATTCACATCAATTTTCACAAGGTAAACATGATATGTCACTGACGTTATCGTTTGTTAAAACTATGGATTATAAAGAATTGCCTGCTGATACATCTAAGAAGAAAACAACCAAGAAGAAAAAGAAAACTTCAAAAAAGACATCAAGCAAGTCAAGTAGTGTTAAGGCTACTGTTACAAAGTAAGGAGAGATAATATGGCTACAGATACAAAAATAGTAGAAATGTTAGAAGCGTTTAAAAAACTTCTATCTATTAAAGATAACTATATTATTGCTGAAGTATGTTCAATTGATCCTCTTAAAATAAAGGTCAATGATCTTGTTATAGAGCAGCATATTTATGCTGATCCAATTTATATTCAATCATCTTTACCAGATATGAAATTCTCTATTGGGGATAATGTGATTGCATTTCAAGATGATGTGTCTTTTTACATTATAGAAAGGATTAAGAAAATAGTATGAATGATGAAGAAAGTATCTTCCCGTTCATTGAGTTCGAGGAAGAAGATGATGAAGAGGAAGATGAATTAGAGGAATTATGTGAATATGCATATGACTTTGAGAATAATTGTCTGTTAAAAAATGAGTCAGGACAAAATTATTTTGTATATAGGAATGATGCTTTAAAGATTTGGATTTATAAAGTATTAAATACTTCTAGATATCATCATCTTGCCTATACAGAAGAATTTGGTAATGAGAATGAAACAATCATAGGACAAACATTAGACATAGATATTGCTTGCTTAGAAATCAAAAGGTTCATTACAGAAGCATTGATGAATAACGATTATATAAATGAATTAAGTAATTTTAATTTTGAGTTGAACAACGATAAAGTTATAGTGAGATTTACTGTTACATCGATTTATGATGAATTTGAATATGAAACAGTTGTTGATGGAGGTGATACTTATGGATGATTTTTCAAGTATTTATAATGAAGATAATGAGAATATAGAAATATTAAGTAGTGAAGATTTTGAATTTGAGAGTATTGTAGAGAGAATGAAAAATGATCTAACTAATCCAACAAGTAAAATTGAAGGTTCGTTTGCTATGGATGTGATTCAAGCTGTTGCGATGGAAATATCAAGAGCTGTCACAATGAGAGTAATTGATTATATGGATCAAATGATGCTTGATACATCTGAAGGGGAATTTTTAGATAGAAAAGCATTAGATTATGGAATGGAGAGGATTCCATCTATACCTTCATCAGGATTAGTTACATTTTATGGAGCCGATGGAACAATCATTCCTGAAGGAACTAGGGTTGAATCTGAAGAATTCACATTTGTAACTAATAATGAAGCTGTAATAATTGATGGAACAATTGATGTTCTATGTACTTGTAGTGAAGGAGGAAGTGAAACAAATATTATTGCTGAAAGTATAACAGTAATTACAGATGATATTGAGGGTTTAGATGGCTGTAATAATCAATATGCATTTAGTGGTGGAAGCGATGAAGAGGAAGATGATTATTTTAGAAATAGAATTATAGAAAGGATACAGCTTCCTATTTCTTCAGGAAACGTAAATTCTTATGTTTATTGGGCAAAACAAGTCAGTGGAGTTGGAAGTGTAAGAGTTATTCCACTATGGCATGGTCAGGGGACTGTTAAGGTTATAATTATAGGAAATGATGGTCTTTCTCCAAGTGAAGAAACAATTTATAATGTACAAAATTTCATTGAATCTCAACGCCCTATTGGTGCATTAGTAACTGTTGAAGGTGCAAAAGCAAAGGGAATATACATAAAAGCAAATATAGTTATAGATAGTGAATATAAGATTGAGGATATTAAGAATAATATTTTTCAATCAGTCAAAATATATTTATCAACAATAGCTTTTGACAGTAATAATAAAAAATTGTCTTATTATCGTTTAAGTGATCTTATTTTTTCTGTTACAGGGGTAAGTGATATTATAGATTATACTATTAATAATTCTAATCAATCTATAATGGCAAATGATGATGAGTTTTTTGAACTTGAGGAAGTGATTTTAAATGAGAATTGATAGTGTATATTTTTTTCCAGAATTTATGCTAAAAAACAAAGATGTTGATGAGGTTTTAAAGGTCTGTCAAAAAGAACTTGACAGATTTTTTAATTATCTTGAGAATTTGAGAAATCAGATGACAATATCAGAAGCTTCTTTATATCTTGAGAGATATGAGAGAATGTTTGGTATTGTAGTAAATAATTCTTTAAGCAATGATGAACGGATAAAACGTTTGTTAGTGAAGTTTAATACAAGAACTAATGCAACTGTTTATACGATTAAGAAACTTGTTGAAACAATTACTGATTGTTCAGTTAAAGTTATTGAAAAATATGATGATTATGAATTTGATATTGAGATAACTAGAAATAGAGAAACTTTTGTAAATACAACTGAAGTTGAAAAATCAATAAATATTATAAAACCATCTCACATGTCTTATAAGATGCATTTAGCAGATAATGAAGATGTCGTAAATAAGTTTGCAGTAGCAATTGTTCATTCAAGAATGATCTGTTTTAAGGAGGTAGAAAAAGATGTCATTTAAAGGTATTGTGCTTACAAATCAAGGAAAAATACTACTTAATAAAGCTCATGAAAGTAAGATATTTAAACTCAAATGTCTACGAATTGGTGATGGATTTTATACAGATGATCATGAGAATTGTGAATCTGTTGTTCATTCACTGTTTGATGTTCCAATTAATATAAATCGTGAAAATAATAAAATTATTATTGATGCAGATGTTATTAATTATGAGCAAGAAGAGTGCTATATGAGAGAAATAGCAATAATTGCATTAGATGAAAATAATAATGAAATTGTCTACGCTTACGATAATGCAGGGAATGATGCAGAAATTTTAGCAAGAAGTAGTCAGGTGATTTATGAAACAAGACTTCGATTTTATTTCATAATTGAAAATGATATATCTGTTCATATTTCAGTTTCTAGTAATATGTATGCTTTGAATGCAGATTTACAAGTTTTAAATAGCAAGTTAGATAAAATGGTACTTCATCCTAATTTGATTATTAATGCAGATTTTTCTAATTGTATAAATCAAAGAGCCATGAATGAATATGGCCAAATGGGTGATGGAACAACTCAATTAAAAACTTATTACACTATTGATAGATGGTGTAAGGGACATGAAACAACATCTATTATTGTTTGTGATGATTATGTAAGATTTAAAAGTAGAGTTGGAACAGATCAAGCAACGTTTGGACAGGCTTTAGAGTTCCCAAAAATGTATGCAGGTAAAACATTAACATTGTCTTGTAAGATTAAAGAAATAGTAGGATCAGTAGAGTTTGGATTATTTTATGGATCTAATAATTATCTTTCAAAACCATCATTGAATAGCATTAATATTAATGCCACTGGAATACATCATGTTACTGTAAGAGTACCAGAAAATTTTAATGAAGATTTATTAGTTGTATTATTTTATATGCATAATGAACTTAATCAAGGAGATTATGTTGACATTGAATGGGTTAAGCTAGAACATGGTGAAGTAGCAACACCATTTATTCCTAGATTAAGAGGAGAGGAGCTACAATTGTGTCAAAGATTTTATGAAAACTTTTTACACAGTATGTATTGTATTGTTCCAACAAACACTAGCAAAGTAGCAACACCTTTGATGGGATTTAAAGTTAAAAAGAGAACTATTCCCAAAGTTACAACTGAGGGATTCTATTCTCATACTAACTCAGCTACTAAGCTTGCTGCAGAACAAGAAAGTGTAGTTGTTAGTACAAACGGAATAACATATATACAGCTAACAGAGGCTGTTGGAGCCACAATGTGTTATGTTAAAAATTTAGAGATTGACTCTGAGATATATTTTAACTGTTCTTTTTAAGCCCTTTATTTTGTAACGGTTTTATATAAAGTTATAATTTCTTTAAAAGAAGAGGAGGTATTATTATGGAAAATACAAGTATTTTTTCTGTATTAGTTTTAATTATCATTTTTGCAGTTTTAATTCAATTTTTAGTAGATAGAATTAAAACAATTTTAGGAAAGAGATTAATGAGATATATTCCAGCAGATATCTTGTCTGCATTTCTTGGAATTATGTTTGCATTTATGTTCCAGATTGATATTTTTGTAATAGTTGGTTTATGTTCAACTATTCCTTTTGTTGGAATAGTCGTGTCAGGTTTGATTATATCAGCAGGTGCTCCAGCAATCCATGAGTTGATTGCGAACATCAGAGAACAAAGAACATTGATTCAGGATATCAATGTTAGTGAGGAGTGAAAACATGACAAAATATATTGCACATGCTTCGATTGATGAAAGAGGTAAAACTTCAGGTGGAAAAGCTGGAGATCAAACAAAAAAAGAAGTTTGTATAAGAAATTGGTATGATAAAACTTGGAATTATGTTTTAAGGATTAAAAATCAAAAAGTAAGATATCAATTTGCAAACAATATGATTGATATTGCAAATAATGAATGTGTTGGATATGATCAAAGTCAGAGAAATACTTTATTAACACAAGCTATAAAAGTTAATTTTGATTTTGCAAAAATCAAAGAAAAATGTGAATGTGATTGTTCTTCTATGATAACAGTTGCTATTCTAGGTGCTATCTATAAAGTACTAGGAAAAGCACAATATGATAGGGCATATAAAGTATTATATGCTAATAAAAATTGTAAGACTACAAGTACTTTAAGAAGTGGACTAACACAATTAGGCATGATTGATGCTTATAAGGATAAATCGTATACAAGATCTACATCAAAATCTGCTTATGGAGATATATTTATAAAAGAAGGTAGTCATGTTGTATGTTTTATCGACGATAAGAAAAAAAGAAGTGTGAAAACATCTACTACTAATTATTATAAAAGGTATACTGGAAAGTCACTTAAAATTGATCAAGTATTTAAAAGTATAGGAGCACCTTATGGAAATGTTACAAAACGTAAACCAGTTGCTCTTAAAAATAGTTGTTCAAATTATAAAGGCTCAGCAGTACATAACCTCAAATTAATTGCATTAGCTAAACTAGGAAAATTAAAAAAAGTTTAAGATGATAGAGGATTGTTTTTTCAGAGCATCCTCTACAACTCCCTTCATAGCAATTCCCTTGTTTTGAAAGGAGAATATTTATGAATAGTTTTATACCTTGGATTGGTGGAAAAAAATTATTAAGAAATGAAATTTTGAAAAGATTTCCTGATGAAGTACCATCTAAATATGTTGAAGTGTTCGGTGGTGCTGGTTGGGTTCTGTTTGCTAAAGAGTCCTTAAGTAAACAACAAGAAATATTCAACGATTA
Source organism: Candidatus Stoquefichus sp. (assembly GCA_021768625.1). Classification (GTDB taxonomy): domain Bacteria; phylum Bacillota_I; class Bacilli_A; order Erysipelotrichales; family Coprobacillaceae; genus MGBC163490. Next base: position 47,349 of record JAETUM010000007.1, read on the forward strand.
CAACAGTGAGTTAATTAATCTATATAGATGTGTTAAATATCATTCAGAAGAACTCAAAAAAGAGTGTGATTATCTTTTAAATTCTAGAGAGATATTTAATTCATACAAAGAACAGATTACCACAAGAGGATTAACAGATATTCAAAGAGCAGCGAGATATTTATATCTTATAAAGATTTCTTTTGGTGCAGATGGGAAAACATTTGGTTGTACTAATAGAAACATATATTATGCAGTTGATATGTTACGAGAAGTTAGTGAAAGATTAAGAAAAGTTACAATTGAAAATCAATCTTATGAAAGGCTTATAAAACATTATGATAATGAAAATGTATTGTTTTATATTGATCCTCCATATTATCAAACGGAAAAATATTATGGTGATTTATTTAATATAGAAGATCATGAAAGATTGAATAACATTCTTATTAATCTAAAAGGCAAGTTTATACTTTCTTATAATGATTGTGATTATATAAGAGAATTATATAAAGGATTTTATATAGAAGAGATTTCAAGGAATCATAATTTAAAATCGAATGGTGAAAAGTATAAAGAATTGATTATTAGAAATTTCAAGTAGAATAACAATTTAAGTTATTTTATAACAAAAGAACATTATTATATGACATAGTGATAAAATCCATTAAAAGGGGAATTGCTATGTCAATCAAAATTCATTTAGCAGAAATGCTTGGTAAGAGAAAAATGTCACAAGCAGAACTTGCTAGAAGAACTGATATTCGACCTAACACAATCAATGAGTATTATTGGGAATTAGTAGAAAGGATTAATCTGGAGCATTTAGAAAAAATTTGTAATGTTTTAGATTGTCAAATTGGTGAGTTGTTAGAAATAGAAAAATAGTGTTTTATTTGACTTTCAAAGTTCATTTAAAACACTTTTTTCTATTTGTTTTCTTGAAAGGTAAATAGTAAAATAGTTGGAAATAAAATAATATGAAAAAAGGTTTTTGAAAGTTTTTTTTAAAAAGATAATTTGTATTTTATTTGCAACTTTTTTGCAATTTGTCTGCAACATTACAGTTTTTATAGATAATAGTGAAACGACAGCTTCTGCTATAAAGGTATTAAAGGGAAAACATAAAATAAAAATTCAATTTAATTATGATAATAAGAAATATAAATATGAAAAAGAAATAAATGTTAAAGAATTATTTGGAGGCTTATCAGATAAACAGTTGTTATCTCTAGCAAAGAAGTATTATAAAAGAGCATATTATTTAAGTGATTATGAAGAAGCTATTACAACAAATGAAAATGATACAAAATATTATGACTTATGTCATAGAATTTTAACCTATGATGGAAAGAAAGTATCATCAAAAAAAGATTTACAAAATGTGTATTATCAGTTTTTTGACAAAAGTGTTCCTTTTGAACAAGCATATGTTTATACATATGTTCAGTATTATGATGGGAAGCCATATCATATGCTAGCAGAAGGATCGTTAGAAGGAGTTGGAGACTTAACTTATTACAAGGTTACTCGTATCAAAAAGAAAACAGAGAATACTATAGTATTTAATGTTGAACTTAAATTGGAAAATATTTCATATATAAAAAAAGGTAGTAATATAGTGATTTTAGATAGTCCAATAATATCTAAAAAATATAATGATGAATTTACTATGAGATATGTTGATGGTAAATGGAAGGTTAGTCAATTTAAGATGAGAGGAAGAGGGGATTGGGATTTTTATAAAAAATATTAAAATATATTAATAAATAGAATGGAGGAGATATTATGAAACATAAGTTTTTAAAAAGTATTTTAATTTGTACCACACTTGCAATTGGGACAATGGTTATGAGTCCATTAGAAACAAATATTATACAAACTGTTGAAGCAAAATCAAATATTAAGCTTAATGTTAAAAGTAAATCAATTTATAAGGGTAAAACATATACACTTAAGGTACAAGGAACAAAGAAGAAAGTAAAATGGTCAAGTTCAAATAAGAAAGTAGCAACAGTTAATTCAAAAGGAAAAGTAACTGCTAAGAAAAAGGGATCATGTTATATATATGCAAAGGTATCTGGAAAAAAATTAAAATGTAAGATAACTGTAAAAAACAAACCAAGTTCATATGTTTCAAATTTAACATTTGGAAAAACTTATAAAAATTTTGATATTACTGGTGATAAAAAGAATGACACTATAAAACTTTATAAACATAAAATAACTGGATATGATGAGTTCTATAACTATGACAAGGTCATTGTTTATGTTAATGGGAAGCAAAAGATTCTATCTGTAAAAAATGGTAAAAGCTTATCAATGGAAGCGAAACTTATTAAATTAAATAATAAGATATTTCTATTAATTAATGGATACGCTGAAAATTATTGTGATAATTGGCAAGTTCTTTATCAATATAAGAATAGTAAATTTGTAAAAGCGTATGATTTTAAAAATATTACATCTAAATATGGATATGCTCCTCATACATCTATTGCTAAAGTATCAGAGAACAAGATATATGTAGAACATTCTTTAATAAGTGATTCTTTGGGTTGTGTAAATTTTCAATATATTTATCAATATAAAAATGAAAAAGTATCTAGAACTTCTAATACAGCTAATGTCAGTTGGGAAGGAGTAAATGATGATTATCAATCAGTAAAATATGGTACTATGGCAGTTAATAAAACTATGTATACTTCACCTACAAGTCATAAGAAGAAAGGTGTCATTAAAAAAGGAACCAAGGTAAAACCTACAAAAATATATATGACAGGTAGTCAAATATATATTCAACTAAAAACAAAATCAGGAAAGACAGGATGGGTAAAAGGAGTTAAAGGTATTCATAGTAATCCTTTAATTAAAGAAAGTTTATTTGTAGGGTAAATTTATGTAGGAGGAACAATATATGAAACGAAAATCTATTATTTTATTATTTGTGATATTAATATCTATCATAATTAACTTCACAATTGTTACAACACAAGCTGTATCAGGTGTAGAAAGTAAATTAAATTCTTTAAGAATTAAATATCCAGATGGGGCGTTTTGGAATCATTATGGATCGAATAATCCAGATGGATATACTTGGAATCCATGTCAAACTCATGCAGGGAATGGAAGTCCTGATTGCAATAGCTTTGAAGGTTCTATACAATGTGATGGATATGCTCGAAAAATTTTTTACGATATATTTGGGCAATATACAAGAAGTTTACAACAAAGAACGGATAAAAATAATGTGCAAATTGGAGATTATGTTAGATTGAATATAGGACATTCAGGAGTAGTATTAACGAAAAGTGGAAACTATATTACATTGGCAGAAGCTAACGTAGGAAATACACCTAGTACATATTGTAGGATTAAATGGGGGAGTATAACATATAATATTAGTCAAATCTCTTATTTTATTCATGCAAGCAACTATAATAGTATAAATGTTGCAAAACCATCTAAATCAACATTAAATGTAAATTCAAGCAATAATACAATTCCTGTAAAGTTTACATGGAATGCAACTGCTAATACACATCATTATGATTTAAGGATATTTAAGTCAGGAGCTAGTGAAGCTTTCTTTTATAAGAAAGATATAACATCAAATTCTTTTTCGTATACATTACCTGCTGGTAATTATTATGCTAATGTTGCATCTGTAGGTTCAGATAGAAATAATTATACATTTAGTAATAATGTCTCATTTACTGTTAAGCAAGCAATTCCACAACCTGGAAAGCCAACATTAAAGGTTGTGCCAGGAACAGCTTCATATAAAACAACGTTTAGTTGGAATACAACTACAAATACAGATTATTATGCAATAAGAATATATAAGTCTGGATCTACTGATGAATATAAACTTATTAGTAATATTAAAGGGAACTCATATTCTTTAGTATTACCAGCAGGAAGTTACTATGCTAAAGTTAATTCATCTAATTCAACTTATAAAACATATACATTTAGTGGAAATGTGAATTTTAATGTTATGAAAACTCCAACCAAAAGTTCTGATGGTTGGTATTATGTAGATCAATTACCTTCTTATGTAAATGGAAGTAATTACACAATTCAATATAAAAATATAATACAGAAAGTTTCTAAGACATCACCTGGTAGTGGTTATGTAAAAGGTGCATTGGAAAAGAGTCAGTATGAGAATAAAGGAAGTACTTATTGGTCTAGAATAGAATTACCAACTTCTAAAACAAGAGTTTTAGTTTATTATGATTATTATCATTGTTGTGGAGCAAATGCAGGAGGATATTCTAATTATGAGCTTGGTGGTAATTTTGTTCATGAAGATAGAATTACAGATATAAATTCTGTTTATGTAGACTATACAATACCAGATGGCGATTATAAAGCATATGTATTGAAGTGGAAAAGTAATAATCAAACTGTATATTGTCAATCTGGTGTTACATGTGATGGTGCATATGGTACCCATGGAAAGAGAGGGTATACATGGTATAGAAATAATCAATATCAAGATAAGCAATTAGTTAATTATTATAAGTATACAAAAACATCAGGTTGGGTAAATAGTAAAGATTCTACAGCAACAACAGTTAAGTATAGATATAAGCCTAAAGCAAAAATAGCTATATCTAAAACAACTGCAACAGTGAAGAATGCGACTTATACAGGAAAACAAATTAAGCCAAGTATAACAGTAAAGTATAATGGAAAGACTTTAAAAAATGGAACAGATTATACATTATCTTATGGAACAAATAAGTCAACAGGAAAAGCAACAGTAAAGATTACAGGAAAAGGGAATTATACAGGAAGTGTAACAAAAACATTCTATATTGTTCCTAAGAAAGTGACAATATCAAGTGCAAAGAGTACAGCTAAAAAGAAACTTACAGTAAAATATAAGAAGGTTACAGGAGCAAGTGGATATCAAATAGCATATCAAAAGAGTGGAAGTAAGAGTTGGACATATACAACGGTATCAAGTAGTACTGCATCAAAAACACTAACTAAGCTCACAAGTAAAAAGAATTATAAAGTGAGAGTCAGAGCATATAAGACAGTAAGTGGAAAGAAATATTATGGAACATATAGTGCTACAAAAACTGTTAAAGTGAAATAAAATTTTTAATGAGTAGAATCTCAAAGTAAGAGAAAATATAGTTTATAAATATAGTAAATGTGTAATAAATAATATGGATTATATTGGAAGTATATATAATCCATATTTAATACTTTATACATTGTTGATAACTTAATAAATTGAGAAAGGTAGAAATAAGCAAATTTATATATCTTTAAATCATTCAAAAAGAAAAATGCTTATTAATGGAAAACAATATTTATATTTAAGCAATATAGAAAAGGTAATAAATGATAGATTCCCTATATATCCTATTATCCAAAAATTTTATATACGTTTCTAATTTCTAAATTTATAAAAGAAATTGAATTTAATATTTTTTTGCAAACATACCCTAAATAATATATGTTTGTAAAAAAGTGATTTGATTGAAGGTCAATAAAGAAAAATATTGACAGATTATTTAAAACATATTTTTAAAACTAAATATAAAAAAGATGAGGGAGAAGAAAAAATGTCAGATAGAGTTATATCACAAGCAAATTTAAGTTATATTGAAAGGAATCTGAGTGCAATTCATGGTGAAATACAAGCATTAGAAAATGACGTGGATGCAGTAAATAACAATGTCAAAGTTGTTTATGATCAGGTTGGTGTGCTAGCAAATGAATTTCATGAATTTGTATATGAACAAAAGAAAGCAAATAGACTTGGGCAAGCGGAAATAAAATTAGTGCAAATTAGACAAGAATTAGAAAAAAAGTATGGACATTATGATATTGTCAGAAGAACAACTACAGGTATTCTTCAAGCAGATGATTTAGGTATTGTAAAGAAAACAACAATATCAAATGCTACAGAAGAATTAATGATATCTACACCAAATTATTGGTTGGCTCCATGTCTTGTAGCATTATCTGCATGGATTAGTGATCAACCTGAGTTAGCAGAAAAAGCACTTAGAGAGGGTATTAAAAGAAATGATGAAAAAACTTCATTATTTTTTGCAATAATTTGTATGCGTGCAAATAGAAAGAGTGCTTGTTTAAAATGGGCACAACGCTATTTAGCTAATCAAGATGAAGAAAATTTGGACAGAAAGGCTATCATTGTGATAGATGCATATGCCAATGGATTAATGGGTGCAGATACTGAAGGCGTGATTTCTAGAGAAATGACTAAATGGCTAGAAGAATTAGCGGAGAAACCAGGATTTGTTGAACAGCAAACAACACAATGGACAGAAGCAATTAATTTAAAAAGAGAACCTATAGAAAATAGTGGATACACATATTTGCCAAAGTATAGTAACACTTGGCCTGTATTGGAAGATATATTAGAAGGTGCAAATTTACATGCAAATATTTTAGCATATCTTATGGATATTTTTGAACAAGAATCTTCAAGTGCACCAATCAAAGCGCAGTTAGACAAAATTTTAACAAGTTTAGTTACTGATTTTGATGATGAAGAACTTCCTTTGAGAAAAAAAGAAAAATTTGAACAATTTGTTGTTGAATTTTGTGGTGATGAAGATAGAGCACGTCAAAGCATGGCGATTGAAGAAACTGCATTTGAAACACATAAAGATTTTACACAATTACTTACTGATGCAGCTATGAAACCTGAAAGCTCACACGCAAGTGTTGCAACACAAAAATTTGCTATTGCGTTATCAAAGGAATGGATATTGAATGCGTATAATGATGTTATTGCACAGAATAGAATGAAAATACCAACTGAAATTGAGATTAATGTTGACACATTTAATAGTAAGACAACTGATGGTCAAAATGAAGCACAGTTAGTTAATGAATTTACTCAATTAGTTACAAAAGAAAAAGAAGCAGCTTTAGCTAAAAATGTATTAACTGGTTTTGATAAATTCTTATTAATTGGTGGTGCAATTATAGCAGTTTTAGGAGTCGGAATGATTTTTGGGAATCCACTTGGAGGTTTTATTGCTGTTATTGCTGGTATTGGAATGGTTATAAAACACTTTAATAAAAAGAAACAACTTGTTATAAATGAAGAAAATATAAAAAAGAATTATGAACAAAAACTTGAAAATGGTTTACAAATTATTCGTGCTATATTAGCAGAAGTTGTTGATTTTAGAATTGAATTTGCTGAAAAAGATGACGAAAGTGCAAAGGTTGTTGATTTCTTAGAACAAATAACGCCAGATCAATATGTGAAAAATTTGTCTACTTCAAATAGAAGAATTAAGATGTAGGAGGACAATACAATGGATGCAAAGACAAAAGTAAATTTTATTAATTCTATAAAAGCTGTAAAAGAGAAAAAGGAAATGGCATGTCCGAAATGTGGAGCGATGAATGAAGCAGAATCAATTTATTGTATGTCATGTGGCTCTCCAATTAAACAAGATACTGATGTAGTTTCTGAACAAGATGATTTAAAAGTCAATGAATATACTATTGAGAAAAAAGAGAAAGAAATTGTATATGAGGAACCTAATAATATTTTTGCAGAAGGCTTACCTTCATGGAGTATTGAGCCTCCACATCTTGTTGTAAGGAGAAAAAGAAGATAATGATAAGTGTTCCAAGTACATATTCTGAATGGATAAAAGTAATTACTTTATTAAAGGAAAAGAAAGATGATGAGAATGTTTTAAAAGTTATGCAACAAGGTACTATCGAATGGCAAACTGGAGTTGCTGAACGTTTTGCAAAAAAACTTATTGAAGCTGTTAATTATAGAATGAATTTAGCAAGTGACAGATTTCAAAAGAATTTAATGAATGCTAGAGGACAAGAAAGCGCGATAGTTAATGCTTTATTAGGGTTGCGCAAAGAAATGATGTTTTTATCACAAGTTGTCAATATTCCAGTTTTACCAGAAAAAGAGAGACAACATTATGTTCAATTGGTTATTAGTCAAGCTAATAGTATGCAATCTTCTTTGGAGGATTCAGCAAAAACTGATAGAACAGGTAAACTGGCAAGTATTGTTAGAAATCATAAAGTAAATTCATTTTAAGGGGGATTATATGTGAGTGATATAGTAAAAACAAAAGAATTATTGAAAAGATATTCAATAGCAAGAATACCTTTTATAGCAATCAATACTATTGAACGTGGAAGGACGCTAGATGTATTAAAGGGGATAGCTGAAGAGTTAAGTTTACCTTTTTATGTACATACTCTTTCAAAAGGAATTTATGATATTGTTACAGATAAAATATTAAATGATGATAGATCCATATATGGTGCATTAGATTTTATGGCAGAACAAATGAAAAAAAAGCAATATCTTACACTTGTTCTTACTGAAGTTCCAGATTTGAGTTCTGATAATGACAGTTCAAAACAAATATTGGATTTGGTTAATTTAGCTAATGAATCTGGTGGTGTTGTAATTGTTCTCACAAATAACTCTGTTTGGAATCAATTACAAAGACAAGGGATGGTTATTAAAATGGATCTACCTAATGAAGATGAAATGTATTCAATCATTAAAGAATATGTAGACGACTATCGTAATGAAATACCCATTGAGTGGGATAACACAGATATAAGAGAAGCAGCTTCTACCCTTGCAGGTGTAACAAGAATAGAAGCAGAAAATGTTATAGCCGCTTTAATTGCGAATAAGTGTATTGCAAAATCGGATATGGACGAAATTCGCTTTGCTAAGGATAGATTATTTTCAGATATTTCAGGATTAGAGAAAATTGAAGTTGATGATAGTGTAAAAGAAGTAGGTGGTTTAGAAGGATTACGTAAATGGCTAGATGAAAAAAAGGAATTATTATCTCCTGAAAAAAGGGATGAACTAAAAGCTAAGGGATTGCAACCTCCTAGGGGTATCTTGTTGGTAGGAGTTCCTGGATGTGGAAAGTCATTATCTGCTAAGTCAATATCTGCAAATTGGAAACTCCCACTATATAGATTGGATTTTGCCACAGTTCAAGGTAGTTATGTGGGACAGTCAGAACAACAATTAAAGGATGCTTTAACAACTGCTGAAAATGTATCACCATGCATTTTATGGATTGATGAAATTGAGAAGGGACTCTCAGGAGCAAATGGTAATTCAGGAGATGGTGGTGTTTCGACAAGAATGGTTGGACAATTCTTGTTTTGGTTACAAGAATGTAAAAAACAAGTTTTTGTTGTAGCAACTGCTAATGATGTTTCAATGCTCCCATCAGAGCTTTTAAGAAGAGGTAGATTTGATGAATTATTTTTTGTGGATTTACCTACAGCTTCTGAACGTAGAGATATTTTATCTTTATACATGAAAAAATATCTTAATATAGATTTTAATGGTGAGTTTTCAAATAAAATAGTTGAAATGAGTGAGGGATTTACAGGTGCTGATTTAGAATCGACAGTTAGAGATTTAGCATATCGCTCTATAGCAAATAAAAATTTTGAAATGAATGAGGAAAATATAATTTTGACTTTTAATAATGTTGTTCCATTATCACAAACAAGTCCAGAAAAAATTGAATATATACGTGATTGGGGAAAAGAAAGAGCAGTACCTGCATCAGGAAAACCTATTGGTGGGGAAGGACGTGTAGAAAAGAAGAATGGTCCAAAAACTCGTAAAGTGTTAGTATAAATTATTATACAGGTACAGTGATAACATAAAGGTTAAAGTCATCTCTGTATCTGTTTTATTTTAATCGATATAAAGTTGACATTATATTATTTTCAAGAATATAGATTAAATTTAAAATTGAAAATATATTTTATAATAATTAAATAAGAATTTTGGAAGTAGAAATAGTCTAATGTGAAGGAGAAAGTTAGAATGCCAAAACCAATGCTAAAACGATCTGTACAACAAACACAAACAAATAATGTTTTGAGTGTGACAGGTAATCAAAAACAAAATAATCAAAATCAGCAAATGAATAAAATGAAGATTGATAAATTATTACGTCAAAAACGTTCTAAAGAATATATGGATGCATTACACAAACTTGATGTTGGTGGGCATGTACATAATCAAAATAAAGTTGATGAAATAACTAATGCTATAAAAAGGGAATTTCCAGAAGTAGAAATATCAGGTATATTATTAGGATACGTTTCAATATGTTATTTGGGAAAACCTTATGAAGTGCATACTTTAGATATTGCTAGCGGAATTATTGAACATTATAAATCAGGAGAAACACTTCCGAATGGAATGGAAAAAGCACGTGGTATTGCTTTGCATGGTGGATATGAGTTTATTGAAGTATATGTGGATTGTTGTAGAGCGGTTTCTTCAAATGGTACAGTATCAGTTATATCAATATAATATATAGTTATTTATATTATGTTTTGTATTTTATAAGATGAAGGAGTGAGAAATATGAAATGTAAAAAATGTGGTTATGAATTACCTGATGGTGCAAAATTTTGTAATAAGTGTGGAGGTATGGTGGAAGACATAGAAGATTCAAGTGAAACTAACTTGCAAGATGATAATAATATGTGTGAAAATGCTGAGGATAAATCAACAAATATAAAACCAAAAGTGAAATGGAAAGATCAATATACAATCGGTATTATCGTTGCAGCAATGATTGTAGTAGGAGCAACAAGTTTTTTAACAAGTCTAAATAAAAATGATTCAGATAATCAAGATGATTATTATGAGGAAAAGCAGATTACTGAAAAATATAATGATGAATCCGAGAATGATAATCTTTATGATGATGGATTAGAGAATGATGATTATTATGAGGATGATTATATTGATGAATCAAATGATGACTCAATGATTTTTCCAAATAGTGATAGTGTTTATTTAACAGAAAGTGATTTAGAGGGCTTAACTCAATTTGAACTAAGGATTGCTAGAAATGAAATATATGCACGTCATGGATGCGTTTATACAGATGAAACATTAAAAAATTATTTTGAAAGTTGTTCTTGGTATAATCCTATAGGTGTACCGGCTTTAGAGGGCAATGATTTGCTTAATGAGATTGAAAAGGAAAATGCAAAATTTATTAGAAATTTTGAAAAGAAAAAGGGTTATTTAAAATGAAAATAAAATTATTAATAGTAATTGCTTTAATGTTTTCTATATCAGGATGTCAAAAAAGTAAAAACGAGAAAAAAGAACAGAATGTTCAAATAGAAAATAATAACTCAAAAAAAGAACAAAATGAAAATAAAATTGTTTTTAAAAATAAATTAATAGTTATAGATGCTGGACATCAACAAAAAGGGAATAGTAGTCTTGAGCCTGTTGCTCCTCATTCAAAAAAGAGAAAAGCTAAAGTAGCAAGTGGAACTTTTGGAAAATGGAGTAAGCTTAATGAATATGAATTAACTTTACAAATTGCTTTGAAATTAGAAAAAGAATTAAAATTAAGGGGATATAAAGTTATAATGATTAGAAGAACAAATGATGTTGATATTAGTAATAGTCAAAGAGCTAAAATAGCTAATGAAAATAAAGCAGATGCTTTTATAAGATTACATGCAAACGGAGCATCAAATTCTAATAGTCATGGAGCAATGACAATATGTCAAACATCATCAAATTCAAATAATAAGCAATATTACAAACAAAGTAAACATTTATCAGAAATGATATTAGACAATTATGTAAAGGAAACTGGGACACGAAAAGAAAGAGTATGGGAAACTGATACAATGAGTGGGATAAATTGGTGTCAAGTCCCAGTGACTATATTAGAGATGGGCTATATGACTAATAAGAAAGAAGATTTAAATATGGCTAGTGATAAATATCAAGAAAAGATGGTTAAAGGAATAGCTAATGGACTAGATAAGTATTTTGATTAAAGTTATTATTAGGGGGATTTTTATGAAAAGAATTGTTAATATAATTGTAGTGTTTATTTTAGGAATATGTATTGTTTCTTGCAAGAAGGAGCCTCTTATATTCAAAAGTAAAAAAGTTGATTTAGAGTATGGTGATATGGTTTCAGAGAATCTTGAGGATTATATAAATATCGAACAATCAGATCAAGATGTATTAAAGAAAGTGAAACTAGATTTATCACAAATAAAAAAAGTAAAGGATAAAAATTATCCTGAATTAGGAATACATATTTTAAAAATTGGATATGATGATGAAAGTTATGAAATAGAGATTAATGTGAAAGATACAAAAAGTCCTGTGTTTGAAGATTTTAATAGTACTTTAAAATTTGTGAAAGGACAAAAATCTAAGAAAAAGGAACTATTAAAATCTTTTAAAGTAACAGATGTTGATTCAGTTAATATTGTTATTGACGATAGTCAAGTTAATTATGATAAAGAAGGTGAATATAAAGCAACTGTATGTGCAAGTGATTCTACAAATAATAAGACAATAAAAAATTTAAAGATATTCATCGTTAAACCTGCTGTCCAGTTTGTAAATAATCAAGTTGAGTTAAAACTCTGGGATCGAAAGAAACTTCCTGTTAAAGTTAATACTAAAAATGGGAAAGTCAATTATCGTTCTACTGATCGTAGTATTATTTCAGTGAATAAAAATGGGGTTGTAACTGCTAAAAGAAAAGGTACAGCAACTGTCATTGCAACAGTAAATGGAGAAGAGGCTAGATGTAAAATAACGGTTAGTAAACCAAATATTACTAATTCCCAACATGCAACAAAATATTTATTAAATTATTTAAAAGCTAATGGAAAGTCTATACCATCATTTAATGAATTTGAATATGTATCAGAATATGGATATGTTATTCATGGATATAACATGGGATTAGATTTTACTTTTACAAGTTATTGGTATGCTATTTCTAAAAATGGTGATATATATGATGAAATGCTTTTTGAATATGTTTATAAAAGTTAATATTAATTTTATTTGTGAACTTAATATATTGTAGTAAATTAGATTATAATGTGTATGGTAAGGATATTTAAAAATATATGATTAGTAGAATAATTGAATAAAAATAATTTGTACTGAGGATATTTGTGATATAAAGTAAAAAACTTAATTTTTATATTTTTTGATAAAGAATAATTCTTTATTCAAGGCATACTAATGGAAACAGTGAAACCTATAGATGTGATTATGATGGTAAGAATTAATCTATACATATAGTGATTGGTGAGAAAAAACTTGTACAATATAATTGAGGTTAAATCGTTGTAATAAGGATAAAAAAGAAGAATGATATTTTGTTGAAAGAAAGGGAAAACTTTCTATAAAGTGTATATAAAAATTGTTTTCTTTTTATGAAATATTTTTATAAATAGATATGAGTTGATATATACTTATTGCAAGGAGAGATAAGAAATGGAATTAAGTTTTTTATTAATGCAACAAATATGTCAATTATTTATTATGATATTTTTTGGCTTTTTATTAGTCAAGACAAAAACATTATCAACAAGTGATAGTAAAGTTTTATCAAAGTTATTATTATTTGTTGTTTCACCATGTGCTATTATTACATCTTTTACAATAGAATATACTCCAGATAAATTAATGGGTTTAGGATTAGCCTTTTTAGGAGCATTTATCGTACATATTGTTTATATCCCATTAACTGAGTTATTAGCAAAAGTATTTGGATTTGCTCCAATAGAAAAAGCAACAATTATTTATTCAAATTCAGGAAATCTTATTATTCCATTAGTAGGTGCAATACTAGGGAAAGAATGGGTATTATATACAAGTGGTTATATGGTTATTCAAACAATCTTATTGTGGACACATGCAAAAAGTTTAGTATGTAATGAAAAAAATTACGATATAAAAAAGATTTTTCTAAATATCAATGTTATAGCTATTATTATTGGATTATGTATATTTTTCTTTCAATTTCAATTACCTGGTCTTGTTTTAACAACTATTGATAAAGTAGGATCTATGATGGGACCTGTTGCTATGATAGTTATTGGTATGCTTATTGGTAATATGAATTTTAAAGATATTTTTAGTGAGAAGAGAACATATTTGATATGTTTTATGAGATTGATTGTTTATCCACTCATCATTATATTTATATTTAAGTTAAGTGGATTAACATACTTAACGACTGATGCAACACAGATTTTACTTATTACCATTTTAGCAGCAAGTGCACCAGCAGCAGCAACAATTACACAATTTGCACAATTGTATAATAAGCATCCTGGATATGCGAGTGTTATGAATGTTATGAGTGTTATTTTTAGTATTATAACGATGCCTTTGATGGTAATGCTTTATCAAATTTTGTAGAAATTATTGATATCATAGTTTAACAAATAGACTTGATTTTATAGATATTTATGATATACTACTTTCATATTAAAGGGGAGTAGCTTCTTCGTACTTCATTCGTCATCACGTTAAATAACCGGATGGAGTGGACACATTTGTGGTTAGCAAGACCTTTATATCATTGTTTTTATAATGATATAAAAGTCTTGTTTTATTTTTGAAAAATAGGAGGGAAAAAGATGGTCTTAAATATTGTTTTATTAATTGTAGGATTTGTACTTTTAATTAAAGGTGCTGATGTTTTTGTTGAAGGGGCATCAAAAGTAGCAGCAATGTTAAAAATCCCACAAATTGTTATTGGGTTAACAATTGTAGCTTTTGGGACAAGTGCGCCAGAAGCAGCTGTTAGTATTACATCTTCCTTTAAAGGAACAGCAGGGATTGCAATTGGAAATATTATAGGGAGTAATATTGCCAATGTATTATTAATTTTAGGTGTTTCTGGAATGATTGGGACATTAGTTGTTAAAAAGAATACATATATGATTGAAACACCTTTTGTAATATTAATCTCAATTGTTTTACTAGTAGTGGGATATTTAGGTGGAAATATTTCTCGTATAGATGGATGTGTTCTGTGGGTATTTTTCCTCGCTTTCTTATATTATTTATATCGTTTAACAAAAAAAGGTGATGATACAGCAATAGACGATATTCCAGAACTAGATGAAAATGATCGTTTATGGAAATTGGTTATTATGATAATATTAGGGATTATTTGTGTTGTTGTTGGAAGTCAGGTTACTGTTGATTCAGCAAGTTATATAGCTAAAGAGTTTGGAGTGGCTGATCGTATTATTGGATTGACAATTGTATCTATTGGAACATCTTTGCCTGAATTAGTTACATCAGTGAGTGCTTCATTAAAAGGAAAAAATGATATTGCTATAGGAAATATTATAGGAAGTAATATTTTTAATATTCTTTTTGTATTAGGTACAGCTGCTTTAGTTGCTCCAAACGGGATACCTTTTGCAAATGGATTTATCATAGATGGAATTATTTCTATTGGAGCGGTCCTTTTGTTTATGTTATTTATAGGGAAGGACATGAAGTTAAAGAAATATGGGGCGTTTATTATGTTAGTTTCATATGTCTGCTATATTATATATATCTTATAAAGAAAGTTATTTGCTTTCTTTTTTTACACAGAATTTACATAAATAAATATTAAAATAAAAAGAGAGAGGGGGGGTAGTTTGTATGAAGAAAATATTAATAGTTGTAATCTTAATTATTGGAAGTATTGGAGGGTATTTTTTCTATTCATCTCAAAAAGATCCATATCGTCAAAAGCAAGCAATTACAGAATTAACTTGTTTAAAAGGTAATGATATTCCTCAAATTGAAAGTTTGGGTAATGGCAAGATTTTAATATGGAAGGATGCTTTTAATGAGAAAACAGATAAAAGTCAGAGCACTTTTCAAATTATTGACATTATAGAAGATAAAATATTATATACTTTAAACTTTCATAAGTATTATCAAGTTAAAAATATATATCCTAATAAAATTATTTTAGAAGATGATATGGGAAATTATGAAATATATGATTTTGAACTAAAAAAGATAGATGTGATTCAAGTGGATTATAGTGGGGGCTTCTTTGATTCTCATTTAGATTATTATTATTTGGATCATAATGCCTTATTTGTTTTAGATATAAAGACTAAAGAAAGTCATCAGGTTGAATTAGAAAATAATTTAAGATTTTCTAATTTAGTAGGTATTTATGATCATTATTTAGTATGCAATCTTAATACAAATTATTCGCAAATACCTTTTTGTATAGCTACTATAGATTTAGATAATGGAACATTAACTGTGTGTAATGAAAAATATTCTGAGTTAAATGCAACAAATCATTTTCAATTTTTTACAAGATATGATGAGAAAGATGGACAAATTTATCATACTTATAATGTAGAAGAGAAATATTATACATTTTCAGAATCATTATTATCAACTCAAATGAGAGATTTCTATTTGATACCAAAAACATCTTATTTTTGTGATTTAGGACCATTGATGGAAGGCGATTTTCAAAAAAATGAAGATTTGAGAACTGAAGAGACTGTTATATACAAATTAGGAAAAACAATAACATCATGTCATTTAAAAGATTATGGATATAATCATGGTTTCTATACATTAACATATTTAGAAGATGAAAATTTAATTGTTGGTTATCATCATTCACTTATTATTATTGATCCTACATACTTAGCTTTTGATAATTTTAAGGAAGTAAAAACAGAAGATATGCAATTAAAGAATCAAAAAATAATAGATCAGTATTGTTTAGAACCAAAATCAAAAGTTAAAGGTTTAAATAATGCTAAAAAGAAAATAAAAGAATTGGAAAAAACATATCATGTTCGCTTTGTCTTATCTACAGATTGTAAAAATGGAGTGCTAGATCAAGCAGAGTATACAATACAAACAACAAGTCATTTTGATAATGAAGAGAAAATGATATTAGAAGGACTAAAAGACATTGAAAGTGTATTGAAATTGTATCCACAAGATTTCTTTAAACAATTAAAAACGAGAGCAGGAGATGGAGGATTGTATATTTATTTGGTTGGAGGAATAGATGGAGATTTCTCAGCAGTAGCTTATGAATTTTCTTTGAATAATAGTGAAAATGTAGTGGTTAATATAAATGAAGGAAACCTTAAAGCTACATTTTGCCATGAAGTGTGGCATGCTATTGAAAATGTTATTGTTGAAAAGGATGGAACTGCATTAGATGATTGGGAACAATATAATCCACCAAAGTTTAAGTATAGAGAAATTTATAATGGATATGATGAAGATAATAGTACAAATAAATATACTTATTTTGGTGAGAGTAATATGGAAAATGTTTATTTTATTGATGCATATGCACGTACTTTTGGTAAAGAAGACAGGGCAAGAATTGTAGAATATTTTATGACATGGGATAAAGATTCTTTGAAACAGTTAAAGAAATCACCACATATTATGAAGAAGATAAAGAAGATAAATGAAATAATTAATGAAAATTTTAATATTACATTTGAATTATAAAAAAGGAAAGGCTTTCATTGGAGAAAGTCTTTTTTATTTTATGAAATATTGCCATCTTGCTTGTTTTTTCACAAGGAATATAGTATATTTACGTTATAAAGAAATTATATTTGGAGGAAGAAAAATGGCAGAAAAAAAAGCTGTAAAACAAGAAGCCCCAAAGGCTGTTGAATGGACTAACGAACAAATTGATGCTCATGTTGATGAGTTAGTACAAAAAGCGTTAGTTGCACTAGACAAATTTGAATCATTTGATCAAGATGCTGTAGACTATATCGTAGCTAAATGTTCTGTTGCTGGGTTAGACCAACATGGTGTTTTAGCTGAAGCTGCAGTCAAAGAAACAGGTAGAGGTGTATTTGAAGATAAAGCTGTTAAAAACTTATTTGCCTGTGAATATGTAACAAGCAATCTTCGTCACTTAAAAACTGTAGGAATTATTAATGAAGATCCTTTAACAGGAATTACTGAAATTGCTGAACCTGTTGGTGTTGTATGTGGTATTGTACCAACAACAAATCCAACATCTACAGTTATTTTCAAATCTTTAATTTCATTAAAGACAAGAAATCCTATTATTTTCTCATTCCATCCATCTGCATATGAATGTTCAGTACAAGCTGCAAAAGTTATTAGAGATGCTGCAATTGCAGCTGGTGCACCAGAAGATTGTATTCAATGGTTAGGAATGAAATCAATGTATGCAACAACTGCATTGATGAATCATCCAGGAGTTGCTACTATTTTAGCAACTGGTGGTAATGCAATGGTTAAAGCTGCTTACTCATGTGGAAAACCTGCTTTAGGTGTAGGTGCTGGAAACGTTCCTGCATATGTTGAAAAATCATGTGTATTAAAGAGAGCAGTTAATGATATTGTTTTATCAAAATCATTTGATAATGGTATGATTTGTGCATCTGAACAAGCTGCAATCGTTGACCATGAAATTTATAAAGAGTTTAAAGAAGAAATTAGCCGTTTTAAAGTATATTGGGTAAACGGAGAAGAAAAAACTAAACTTGAGAACTATATGTTCCCAGATAAGGATAAAGGTGTATTACCAGCTGTTGTAGGTAAACCTGCAACTTGGATTGCTGAACAAGCAGGAATTAAAGTACCAGAAGATACTCAAATCCTTCTTGCTGAATGTAAAGAAGTTGGACCTAATGAACCATTAACAAGAGAAAAATTATCTCCTGTATTAGCTGTATTAAAAGCCTCTTCAACAGAAGATGGTATTGCTAAATCAGCTGCAATGGTTGAATTTAATGGATTAGGACACTCTGCTGCAATTCATACACAAAATCATGAAATTTCAGTAGAATTCGGATTAAAATGTAAAGCAATTCGTGTTATCGAAAATGCCCCATCTACATTTGGTGGTATTGGTTCAGTTTACAATGCATTTATTCCATCATTAACATTAGGTTGTGGTTCTTATGGACATAACTCTGTTTCTAATAACGTAAGTGCTGTAAACTTAATAAATATTAAGAGAATAGGGAGACGTAATAACAATATGCAATGGGTTAAACTTCCTCCAAAAATCTACTTTGAAAGAAATTCAATTAGATATTTAAGAGATATGAAATACATGGAAAAAGCTATGATTGTTACTGATCATGGTATGTATAACTTAGGATACGTTGCTAAGATTGAAGATGCAATCAAACGTAGAAGAAATAAAGTAGATATCGAATTATACTTTGATGTTGAACCAGATCCAAGTATTGATACAGTTATGGAAGGTGTTGAATTAATGAGAAAATTCAATCCTGATGTTATCATTGCTTTAGGTGGAGGTTCTGCAATGGATGCTGCAAAAGTTATGTGGTTAATGTATGAACATCCAGAAGTAAACTTCGATGATATTAAGCAAAAATTCATGGATATTAGAAAACGTGCATTTAAGTTCCCAGAATTAGGAAAGAAAGCAAGATTGATTTGTATTCCTACAACTTCAGGAACAGGTTCAGAAGTTACTCCATTCGCAGTTATTACTGATAAGAAAGCTAATAAGAAATATCCATTAACTGACTATGCATTAACTCCAACAGTAGCTATCGTAGATCCAGAATTCGTTATGAGTTTACCAGCATCTATCGCTGCTGATACAGGAATTGACGTATTAACTCATGCTGTAGAAGCTTATGTTTCTATCTTAGCATCTGACTTCACTGATGGTTGGGCAAAACAAGCTGTTAAATTAGTATTTGATTACTTAGAAAGATCAGTTAAGAATGGTAAGAATGATCCTGAAGCAAGAGAAAAAATGCATAATGCTGCAACAATTGCAGGTATGGCATTCGCTAATGCTTTCTTAGGTATGAATCACTCATTAGCTCATAAGATTGGTGGAGAATGGCATATTCCTCATGGACGTACTAATGGTATCTTGTTACCACATGTTATTAGATATAATGGTACAATTCCAACTAAGTTAAATATTTGGCCTAAGATTGAAAATTATAAAGCAGATGTTAAGTATATGGAATTAGCTCAATTAATTGGATTAAATCCAAAAACTCCTGCTGAAGGTGTTAAGATGTTTGCTGATGCATGTGAAGAATTATGTGCTAAAGTTGGTGTTGCTTGCAACATTAAATCTCAAGGTATTGACAAAGATGCTTGGGAAGAATCAGTTCATAGAATTGCTATGAATGCATATGAAGATCAATGTACTCCAGCTAACCCAAGAATGCCTATGGTAACTGATATGGAAGCAATTTTAAGAACAATCTATGATTATGAAACAAAATTTGCTCCTAAAGCACCAAAGGAAGCTAAAAAATAGTAAATAAAGGATGTTGCTTATGAACCGCCCCTGTCAAGTAGACAGATGAAATAATTAAAATTGTTTTTATTGAAGTTGTCGAGCAGACAACTTCATTTTCTTTATGCAGTTAAAGTTGAACTGCTTGTGTAAT
>JAETUM010000090.1 GCA_021768625.1 Candidatus Stoquefichus sp.
CATTACACAAGCAGTTCAACTTTAACTGCATAAAGAAAATGAAGTTGTCTGCTCGACAACTTCAATAAAAACAATTTTAATTATTTCATCTGTCTACTTGACAGGGGCGGTTCAAAATCAAACTTCCTAAAAAGTTATTTCGTTACAGCCTCTTTTAATTATCTCTTGAATTTCCAATGATCATCAAAAATATTCTTAACATACTCATCAATGTAGAAATCATAGCAGCAACATATGTAAGAGCTGCAGCCGATAACATACTCTTAGCACCAGCATACTCACTCGATGTTAAATACCTCGTATTTAAGATTTGTAAAGCTCGTGAAGAAGCATTAAACTCAACTGGCAAAGTAACAACTTGAAATGCCAAAATACCACACATTAAAGCAAATCCTATCCATGCAATATTAGTATGCCCAATAGCCAATCCTAAAATAATTGCAATCCATCCTAAATATTGTCCTATATTAGCAACAGGTAAAATAGAATTTCTCAAAGAAATAGGAACATATTTTTCCTTATATTGAATAGCATGTCCACATTCGTGTGCTGCAACAGCTAAAGATGCAATAGAAGTTCCATGATATACATCTGATGATAAGTTAATCGTCTTCTTAGATGGATTGTAATGATCACTCAATTGTCCGCTCACTTCAAATATTTGTATATCATTTAATCCTTCACTATCTAAAATTTCTCTTGCCACTTGTGCTCCACTTATTCCTCTACTATTAGGAATCTTTTTGTATCTCTTGTATGTCGTTTGAACTTTTGTTTGTGCAAAAATAGCCAAAATAGCTGCAAGCACTACAAAGATTGTTCCTATCATATAATATGAATTCCAATATAAACTATATGGATAAAACATCTTTCATCACCTCTCTTTTATATTATACACAATTTATGAACTTTATGTTAAAGAAAAGATGCAATGTTTAATTCATTGCATCTTTTAATCTATTACTAGGTTTAAATGATACTGTTTTACTTGCAGGAATAATCATCATTTCTTTTGTTTTAGGACTTACACCTTTACGTTCTTTACGATTATTCACTTTAAAAGTTCCGAATCCTGAAATCAATACTTTATCTCCTTCAAGAATACTTTCAATCATTGTATCAAAAACTGTATCTACTAACGCTTCAGCATCTTTTTTTGTAAGATCTTGTTTAATCGAAACGATATCAATAAGTTCTTTTTTATTCATTTTTTATAGCCTCCTACTTAAATCTAAGTAGTAGTATAACATTTCAAATTCATGCTTGCAACTATAAATTTATAAAACTATAGCAATTACATTTGTTTTCCCTTTATTGACAATTTTACTTAAAATATCATGTACTCTAATACAAGCGGTTTCATTCATTGAAGCTAATTTTACACGCATTCCTTCATTAATTAAATCACCTAATTTTCTTCCAAATACATCACAATCAAAGATAGCTTCTTTATTATTTTCTCCATGACTTTGTAAATATTGAACAAATGCTTCTGCTTGTTCTTTTGAGCCAATAATTGGTTCAAATGTGCTTTCTATATCTACTTTAATCATATGGATAGTTGAAGCTGTTGAAGTTAATTTCATTCCATAACGAGGTCCCTGTTTAATAATTTCAGGTTCACTTAACTCAATATCGTCCATAATAGGTAAAGCATATCCATATCCTGTCTGTTTAACCATTTGAATAGCACTTTGATAAGCTTGATATTCTTTTCTCATTTGCATAAGTTCTTGCATCTGTTTTAAGAACAAAGCTTCATCAAATTCATCTTGTCCTAATATTTCATTTAAAATCTCATTATATAAGCCTTTTCTCTCCCTAATTCTTAAACTTGCTGATGAAGAAGATGTATCTATAGATGAAAGGAAAGCTTTATCAATGAAATCAAACTCACTCATTGAGGTAGCTATTTTCTCAACATCTTTAAATCTTGTTATTTCTTGTAAAGATTGTTCTAATGCTTCATCTAATGTTTGTTTTAACCAGTGTGATGAATCCATCAAAGCAATCCATCTTGGTACCTCTATTTTAACTTCATGAATAGGAAATTCAAATAATGCTGCTTTTAATACTTCAGTAATATCTGCTTCAGTCATTTCATTAACCTTTAAAGCAACAACTGGAACATCATGTTTCTGTTTTAAAGATTCAACCAATTGAGTACATGTTGCACTTTGTGGTTGTTTACTATTCACCACAATGACAAATGGTTTTCCAATATCCTTTAACTCATTAATGACATCATCTGTTGCTTGCACATAATCTTGTGCCTCTATTTCACAAATAGAGCCATCACAAGTCATAACAATACCAATTGTAGAATGATCTTGAATAACCTTTTGTGTCCCCACTTTAGCCGCTTCATCAAATGGGATAGCTTCTAAAAACCATGGTGTTTTAACATAACGAATACCTTGTTCGTCTTTATAACCTTTTGCCCCATCAATAACATAACCTACACAATCAACCAAACGTACATTGACACCCAAATTTTCCTCTACATGAATATGAGCAGCTTGATTAGGAACAAACTTCGGCTCTACAGTCATAATCATTTTACCCTCGCCTGATTGGGGAAGTTCATCTGTTGCACGTATCTTTGCATCTGGATCTTCAATATATGGAATAACCGCCATTTCCATAAATCTTTTAATAAAAGAAGATTTTCCAACACGAACTGGTCCTACAACCCCTAAATAAATATCTCCATTACACCTTTTTCCAATATCTTTAAGTATATCTATCGTTTGCATATACTTCCTCCTTCTTACAAATCAATATATGATAATTTCTTATAAATAGAACTGAGTTCTCTTTACTTTTATATATGTCGTAATATAGAATGATATACCAAATAAATAAAAGATATATCTAAAAATAAAAACAAAGAATAATTAATTATTTATTCTTTGCCTTTTTTGTCTTTTTAATTTGTTTATCCCAATATCTATTGGCTTTCTTTAAAAATCCTTTTTCAGTTAAACAAGATACTTTTAAGGAAGCCTTTTCTTTCTTTACAATCAATTCTACAAATTTCTTAATGTAACTAGAAATAACAAACTTAGAAGGTCCTTTCATAATTAATAATATTGAACCTACTTTTAATGATCCCATATATTGAAGATGTTCGTTTTTACACCAACTCTCAACAATTCTTTCAGATAAATCACATTTCTCTGTTTCATATTCGTCACAAGCAATTAAAGTATAAATCTGTGTTTGTGGTTTCTTCTGTGACTCCAGTTTTTGAAAAATTTCTAAGGTTGAAGATGGTATAGTATCCATTGCTGTCATAAATATAAAAACAACTTGATCATATTCAAAGAAAGTTCTTTCATCAAATGTTGATATATTTCTTACATCAACACAGTCCAACTGTGTTGATAAATATACTTCTAATCTTTTCAAAAGAGGGGCTGTAAATTCTTGAGCATGTTTTAAACCAGAGCTTAATAATAATATTTTAGACATGATCAATACCTCCAAAAGTGTGTAAAACTTCTTCTAACTCATATTCTTCACAAAAGTAAGCATCTACAGATGAATAAGAAAAGCCTAATGTTGATGCATCTAGTAAATCTTTAAAGATTTCTTTTTCTTCTAAAGTTGCCTCTCCATAACCAATAACTAATAACTTTTTTTGTAATTGACTAATACCTAAATGACAACTCTCTCCTTCAATCATTGTATAATAAGGTTCTCTATTCACAACTAAACGCTCTAACATCTTTTTAAAAGGAATATCAAAACATCCATATTTTACTCTTGTGACATAAATAATCAATTGACAATCATTCATCCATTGTGATATTAAACTCATATCATCTTGAAAATAACAAGCTCCTTCACATCTTAAACATTCTAATCCACCTGTACATGATGAATAATGAATATTATTCAAATTGACAACAACAGAATTCTTAAAAAACTTTGTTGAAATATCTTTATCAGTAATGACTAAATTCTTCATTTCTATACCTCTTTTGCCTTCTTCTTTTATTGTATATTTATCATTTTCTTTTGTCAAACAACTTCATTCAAATCAATAATTTTTGTTGCTAATTTCTTTTGAAAAGCGACATCATGTTCAACAAATAATAATGCAGGTTGATATTGAAGAATCAATTTCTCTATCTGTATTCTAGAAAATATATCAATATAATTTAATGGTTCATCCCATATATAAAGATGTGCTTTAGTTGCAAGAGATAAAGCTAACATTACTTTTTTCTTTTGACCCTCACTATAATTTTCTAAATATATATCAAAACTTTCTCTAGAAAAACCAAACTTCCTTAAAATTGTCTTTACTAATGTTTCATCTACACAATAATCTTCTATGATAGAACTTAAACTCCCCTTTAAAAAAGAACAATCTTGTGGAACATATGAAATTTTTAATTGTTTTCCTTGGTAATACTCTCCACTATGTTTTATATGTTGATTCATAATAAAGTGAATAATACTAGATTTCCCACAACCATTCTTTCCTTTTAATAAAATACGTTCATGTTGGCAAATAGAAAAAGTAATATCTTGAAATAATACTTGGTTATCATAATAAAGTGAAAAGTGAGAAAAAGAGATCAAAGCTTCTTGATAATAATCTAAAGCATTGATTTTTAAATCTTCGTATTCCTCTATATCTTTTAATAACATCTTTTTTTCATCTATAGCTTTATTTTGTCTTCGCTCAATATTTTTCGACTTCTTCATCATCTTTGCTGATTTATGTCCAATATATCCTCTATCAGGTCTTAATCCTGATACTTTATGCCCTTTCTTTGTCTTTTCAACTTGATCAGACCATTGAGCCGATCTCCTCTTTGTTTCTTCTAATCTTGAAATTTCTTTTTTTAATCTTTGATTCTTTTGTAATTCACTTTTATCTCTTTGATTCTTATTTTCATACCATGATGAAAAATTCCCTTGAACAACTTCTATGGTTGTTGGTTCAATAGCAATAATATGATCACAACATTGATCAATAAAATACCTATCATGACTTACTAAAAGAAATCCTTTTTGTCTTTTAAGATATTGTGCAACAATTTCTCTTGATTCTTGATCCAAATGATTGGTAGGCTCATCTATAAGTAAAAAAGAATATTCTTTTAAAAATAAAACAGCAAGTAAGATTTTTGTCTGTTCTCCTTGAGACAATGTTTCAAATGGTCTATATAAAACATCTAAGTTTATATCTAAATATCTTAATTCTTTCTCTAATTGCCATTGTTGTAATAATGGTTCAATTTCATAACATACGTCTATTGTCCAACAAGATGTATCTTTGACATGATAAGGGAAATAAACACATTCTTCACTTTTTATAATTGTTCCTTGGTATTCATATTCTCCCATTAACAACTTTAAAAATGTTGTTTTCCCTCTTCCATTTCTTCCTATTAATGCACTCTTATAACAACTATCAAATTGAAAAGATACATCATCAAAAATATATTGATAACTTCCTTCATAACAAAATTTTAAATTCTTAACTTGTATTAATGACATACTTTCATCTCCTTTCATAAAAACGACAAGAAAATAGACTTGTCGTTTCACTCAAAAGATATATGTCATGAAAAGATGTCTATTTTCTTGAAAGCATAACAAAAAAGACGTCTTTTCTATTATGCATTTTTTAACAAGAAAATATATACATCTTTCCACCTCATTTCTTCTTTTATTATATAATATATTTTTTATTATTCAAGAAAAAAAAGAGGCTGTAACGAAATAACTTTTTAGGAAGTTTGATTTCGTTCAGCTTCTTTTCTTTTATCTTATTCTTTGTATAAAAAAATATCTTTGACCATTCTTGGTAAGATATC
>JAETUM010000008.1 GCA_021768625.1 Candidatus Stoquefichus sp.
GTTTACATATTTCTATTTTTAATTCTTTTGAATATTGACTTTTTCTTCCCAATATAAAAACCTCCCGTATCAGTGTTTAATTATTTACACTGTCTACTAGGAAGTTATCATATCATCCAAAGCTTCTTTTCATATTTTGATAATCGTTAGCTCCAAAGTATTGAACAATAAATATATTAATACCTGCTGCAATACCAAATGCAATACCTTGCATTAATGCATCAATTTGTAAGGCTGTTCCAATGGCAGAAATACAATCTATTTGGGAAGCCATCATTGTATCTATAAAACTGCTAATACTTGTAATAATGGATTGAATGGCAATAGGCAACATAATAAGACCTGTATGCTTATAAAAAGTTACATTACTAAAATATTTTTTAAAAAATAACATATAACTCCTTTCTAAAAGAAAAAGCACTTATACAGTGCTTTTTCAATAAAATCAATAAGAGAGGTTATTTATCATAGACATAACTTTGCATTTTTTTATGAAAATCAGGATCACTTGGAATATTAGCATCAATTCCTAAGTCAGCAGAACAACATCTTGCAAAAACTTGAAGAGGAACAATATATTCTAATACAGCAAAATCTTTATCATTTGTAAATGGGAAAGTAAAATCACTTTCATTATTATTTTCATTAGAAATCAAGAAACAATGTGCATGACGTTCTTCTTCAAAATACCTTTTCAATTTTTTAGTTCTCTCAAAATATTGTCCAGCAACTCCTAGATAAAACATATAAGTATTTTCATCAATACAATGATAAATACCATGCATAAACTCTTCTAATTCATAACATTGAGTACTGTATCTTACAGATTCTGATATTTTTAATGTTCCTTCTAACATTGCAGAAACACAATTTTCATATCCTATAATATATAAGCGTCTACATTTCAGTAGATCCTCTTTATTATTTTGATACCATTGTTTTGCTTTGTTTGCTATTTCTGGAATGTTATCAGAGCTTTCTAACATACGTTGAATATAATCATCATAAACATCTTGAGTAATCTTGTTTTGTTTTAAAGCAATCTTTAACCCTAAAATAACAAGAGTCACAATAGAACAAATATATCCTTTTGTTTTAGGACCAGCATACTCAATCGGCATATCAATAAATAATTGTTGATCAGCATGTTCTAAAATAGGTGTATCTCTTTCAGCAGTTACAGCTATTGTTGCGAAACCAGCATTTCGTGCTTTGTCTAATCCAGCTATTGTTGAGGCAGACATACCAGCATGAGAAATCCCAATAACTAAAGTATTTTTATTAAAAATTAATTCATCTTTAAAGGGAATAGGATAGGATTGAAAAACTTTAATCCCTAAAACATTTTCAATAATAGGCTTAGCTGCAACAGCCGCGTGATAGGAAGTACCTGATCCGATAATATAAATTTGTTCAATAGTTTTGTTAGAAATATATTCTATAGTAGATTGGAAGATTTTTTCTTGGTTTTCAACAATATTTCTAACAGCTTGTTTTGATTCTAAGATATATGTATACATATCCCATTTTTTATCATTCATAATTTTCTCTCCTTTCATTTGTATATACATTATATATAAACATATATATAAATGTCAAGAAAAATATATTATTTGTTTAGTGACCGAAAAAAACTTTACAATAATTGTTATTCTATGTAAAATAGAAAATGGTGATATCATGAAAGAAAAAGCAAGATATATTTTGGTAGAAGAGTACATAAGAAATTTAATAGATAATGGAAAACTGAAAAAGGGAGATCAATTAGAAACGGAAGTACAATTAGCAAAAAGGTTTAATGTTAGTCGTTTAACAGTTAATAAGGCAATTTCAAGATTAGCTGCTGAAGGAATTATAGAACGTATACCTGGGAAGGGATCGTTTGTTAAACGAACATTATTTTTTGCTGATTATAAAATGGTAGGAAGCTTTACACATTATATGGAATCGCAAAACAAGGTTCCTGATTCAAAACTTTTAGAATATAAAATCTATGATTCCAAGGATATTCCTAATGTTGCGAGTTATTTAGAATTAAAAGAAGATGAAAAAATACAATATTTTGTAAAGGTAAGGACTGCTGATGGAGAACCAATTGCTATTATGACTTCGTATGTCCCTGCAAAATTGGTTCCTTCGTTTGATATATCTGTATTATCTGGTTCTCTCTATGATTATTATGATCAGTTAGGATTACCTCGTTTAAGGACAAAATCAAGATTTACTGCTATTCCATCTGATGAATATTTATCAGAACATTTAGAGGTGGAAAAAAATACAGCGTTATTGAAACATGATCATATTACATATACAATAGATAATGTTCCATTAGAATATTGTGTTGCTATATATATTGGTTATAAATACGCATATGAAATAGAAGATTTAAGGGTTAAACAATAAAAGGATATCTAATGATGTCTTTTTTTTATGAAAAAAATTCTATTGATAAAATAAAACTATTGACATAAATATATATATGTTATTATAATAATGTATATACAAATTATGGAGGAGGAAATATTATGAGCACATTAATGCTTGCGATTATCTTGACTTTATTTGTCGTGATAATGACATTTGACTATTGGTCAGAATTAGGTTTGTACTGTCCATTAGTTTGCGGTGTATTTACAGGATTTGTTGTAGGAGATATTCAATTAGGATTTCAAGTGGGTTCTGTATGTACATTAATGAATTTGGGTTTTTATAATTTTGGTGGAGCAACAACGCCTGACTATCAAATTGGAGCCATTTTAGGTGTGGTTTCAGCTAGTAAAACAGGGGATTATAATGTTGGATTATTAGTAGCTACATCATTAAGTTTATTTGTTATGCAATTAAATATTTTGGGAAGAACATTAAATACTTTCTTTTTGCATAAAGCTGAAAATGCTTTAAAGTCTAATGATATTAAAGCGTTTGAGAGATTTCATGTTATGGGGATTATTCCATGGATGATAGCAAATGCTTTACCAATTTTTGTTGGAATTATGTTAAGTGATTATTTAACAGTTATTTCTGATTTTGCTGCATCTGCCCAATGGTTTTCTAATGGATTACAAATTGTCGGAGGGGCATTGCCTGCAATTGGATTTGCATTATTATTGTCATATATGGATTTAAAGAAGTATTGGCCATTTATGGTTATTGGATATGCATTGTTCTCATTTGCTAATGTGCCTGTGTTAGGTTTGGCTATTTTGGGAGCTGCATTTGGATATATGTATATTACTGTAGGTAAGAAAGAAGGTGCTTCTAATGGAAACTAGAACAATTTCTAAAAAAGCGTTAAATAAAACAAGATTGCGTCATAATTTAGCTTTACAATGGTGTATGAATTATGAAAAAATGCAAGGGAGTGGATTTGCATTTGGAATGGTTCCTGTTATTAAAGATTTATATGAAACTGAAGAAGAACAATGTCAACATTTATTAAGACATGCACAATTTTATAATTGCCATCCAGCTGGTTCAGCAGCTATATGTGGAATTGCATGTGCATTGGAAGAAAACGGACAAAGTGATACAGCTGATAGTATTAAAGTTGCTTTAATGGGGCCACTAGCAAGTGTTGGAGATACAATTCAAGGAGTTTTGGTTAAACCACTAGTTAGTTTGATTGGAGCAGGAATGGCTGCTGAAGGAAATTGGTTATCAATTTTAATGGTTACATTACCTATGTTGGCTTGTTTTTTTGCAAGATGGCCAGCATTCAATATTGGATATAAGCAATCTTTAAATTTATTGAATAATATGCAAAGTGCGTTTTCGTTTGATAAATTACAAGAACTTGCAAGTGTTTTGGGATTAACTGTTATTGGAGGATTTATTCCTAGTATTCTTGGATCAAGATTACAAATAGGATTTGAAATGGTTAAATCTATTACTGATCCAAATACTGGAGAAGCAGTTGAACAAGCGTTTAAGTTACAAGAGTCTTTAGATTCTTTATTACCTTATATGTTACCAATTCTATTTGTTGGCTTATGTTATTATTTATTAAAAAAGAAGAAAATGACGCCTGTTAAAGTTATTCTTATCATTGCAGTTATTACATTTATATTAGGTGCAACTGGTATTATGGTGTAATTAATTATGAAAGGAATTTTATTAATTAGTCATGGAAAAATGGCAGAAGGAATGATTGATTCGATTTCATTATTTTTTGGAGATTTGCAACAACTAGATTATTTGTGCTTAAAGAAAGAAGATAATCCAGAACAGTTTAAAAGTCTTATGATGGATAAAATAAAGGAATTAGATTCTGGAGATGGTGTGATTATTCTAGCCGATATATTAGGTGGTAGTCCTTGTAATCAAGCAGCTTATCTTGTAAAAGAGAATATAACCGTTTTAACAGGCATGAATCTAAGTATGCTTATGACGATTATGTCTTTAAGACAAGGAGAAAGTATTGATATTGATATGGTGTTAAATGATACCAAGATGGGAATAAATTGTTTAAATGACTTATTAGGGGTGAAAAGATAATGATAAAACATATTAGAATTGATAATAGATTAATTCATGGTCAGGTGGCAGCTGCTTGGAAAAATAATATTGGAGCAGATGCAATTATTGTTTGTAATGATGAGGTGGCTAAAGATCCAATACAAAAAATGATATTACCAATGGCTGCACAGGGATCAAAAGTTTTGGTTTTTAGTATTGATGAATTATGTGAATATGATCAAAAAAATCCTAATGAAACAAAATTTGTTATTTGTAAATTTGCAAGTGATTGTTTAAAATTATTAGAAAAAGGTTTAGAAGTAGAAGAAGTAAATATAGGTAATCAAGCACCTGTATTAAATACTGATTATGTTATGGTTAATGGATTTGTTGCAGCAACAAAGGAGGATGCAGTTACTTATAGAAAAATAGCTGAATATAGAAATGGAAAGCTTCCTTGCCAAGTTATACCAACAAGACCAGTTGAAGACTTCTTAGAATTATTAGAAAAGGCAGGTTTATAAGCAAGCATATTGCTTGCTTTTCTCTTATATGTATATTTATATTCAGCAAAAAATTAATAAATTTATGATATTACTTCTTTTTTTCATGATAGTTATTCTTTTAGGATTTTATTTTTTATTTAAAAATCATTTTATAAATATGATTACATTTGTTATTTTATTCGCATTAATTGCTTT
The DNA here is from genome assembly GCA_021768625.1 of Candidatus Stoquefichus sp. Classification (GTDB taxonomy): domain Bacteria; phylum Bacillota_I; class Bacilli_A; order Erysipelotrichales; family Coprobacillaceae; genus MGBC163490. Next base: position 5,157 of record JAETUM010000008.1, read on the forward strand.
TATGTTTAATTATATTATTAGATTTTTGGAGCAAAATTTAGAACACCATACAATATATAAGATGTTAAAAAGAAAACAAATAGCACTTGCTACAATTCAAGGCGTCGAATTTTATAAAGAATCAAGAGACAGTTCATTTACTAAGAAATTTATATATAAACTTCATATTCTTGTGAAAACAATAGAATCAGAAGTTATAGAGATAGATATTTATGAAAATATAAGAGATAGTCAAATTGATTGTTTACCTGGAGATGTTTATGTAACTTTTGATAAAGAATTGAAACGAATTGGAATTATTCCTACATTAATGATACAAATGACACCAGAAATTGAACCAGAAATCAGACATTTTGAAAAAATGTATGAAACACATTATATTGTTGCAATTAGGAGAAAAGGCTTGAGTTTAAAATCTATAACAAATGTTATGAAAGAAATAAAAAATAAAGAGAAATAGGTTGATTTTATTCAATAATACTTTATATACTTATTATGTTATGGAGGAAATCTATGAATAATATAAAAATAGAGATAGGATATAAATATATTGACGAAGTTAAACGATTGATAGAATTATATATGAGTGAGCTTGATAGAAATTTAGATTTTCAAGATATTAATGATGAATTGGTGCATCTCCAACAAAAATACGCAGAACCTAAAGGAAAACTATTAGTAGCATTAAATGAAAAGAAACAAGTTATTGGTTGTGTGGCTTTTCATTCATTTGATAAAAACAAATGTGAAATGAAGAGATTATTTGTTTTACCACAGTATCGTTCAAAGAAAGTAGGAGAGAGATTAGTTCAAAGTATTATTGAGTCTGCTCAAAAAGTTGGATATGAAGAAATGATTCTTGATACAATTCAACCGTTAAAGAGTGCAATAGGGTTGTATAAAAAATTTGGTTTTAAAGAGATTCAACCATACTATAATAATCCTATGAAGGATGTTGTTTATATGGGATTAAAATTATAAAAAGTGGTATATAGTGAGATTTTAATATTCACCATACACCACTTTTATTCATTTATAAGATGATAAATTTGAATATATTTATTTTTAAGATAATCAATATAGTATTGAGGATTGAAGGGTTCTCCTGTCACTTTTTGAAGAAGTTCATTTGTATTATAAATAGCTCCATATTGATGAAAATGATTTTTGAGATAGTCTTTGATTTTTTGGAAATCACCATCTAAAATCCATTGTTCAATAGGAACTGTTTTTTTCATATATGCATAAATTTGAGCACCAATAGCACTTCCAATAGCATAACTAGGAAAATATCCAAAAGAACCACCAGCCCAATGAATATCTTGTAAAATACCTTCACTATTGTTAGAAGGTGTTACTCCTAAATACTCTTTATAGAGATTGTTCCATAATGTTGGTAATTGATGATAGTCAACAGAACCTTCAAACATTTTCTTTTCTATTTCATAACGAACCATAATATGTAATGAATAAGTCAGTTCATCAGCCTCAGTACGAATAAGGCTTGGTTGTACTTTATTAATTCCATCAATAAAATGCTGAAGAGTTACATCATCTAATAATGGTTCAAAAGCTTTTTGAAGTCTTGGATAAATAGGTTTCCAAAATAAATCACTACGACCAATTATATTTTCATAAAAACGAGATTGAGATTCATGAAATCCCATAGATGCTCCGACACCAATAGGTGTCATAGTTATGTTGTCAGAAATATTCATTTCATAAAGGGCATGTCCGCTTTCGTGAATTGTAGAAAAAAGAGCACTTTCTAAATTATTAAGATAATAATGTGTAGTGATTCTTACATCTTTATTATGGAAGTTGGTTGTAAAAGGATGAGCACTTTCTTTCATTAATCCTTTTTTAAAATCAAATCCAACATATTGAGCAATCCAATGATTGAAAATTCTTTGTTTATCAATATCATAATCTTTTTCGTTATATGTTTTATCAATAGTATATGTTGCATTTTGAATTTTTTGCAGTAATGGAATAATTTCTTTTTTTAACATATCAAAAAACTGATCTAATTGTTGAGTATGAAAACCAGGTTCAAAATCATCTAATAAAACATCATAAAGATTTTCTTCATTGTTTTTTCTATATAAAGCAAATTCTTTCTCTTCTTCAACAATTTGTTTGAGGTAAGGTAAAAAGAGCTCGTAGTTATCATCTGCTTTGGCTTTTTGCCATACATGTTGAGCTTTCATTAAAAGCTCTTGGTGTAATTGATACTTATCAGATGGAATCTTTTCAAGCTTGCGAATATCTTTTAACCATTCTCTTACAAGTGCCTTTTGTTCTAGAGGTAAATCTTGTAATTGTAAGTCTAAAAGTATATTTTTTACATTTTCATCAGTAATGAGCTCAAAAAGTTCATGTGATAAAGTACCAACATACTTTGATGTTTGTTCAACTGATTCCTCAGGTGCTTCAGTATCCTGATCCCAAGCAAAAAGAGTTAATGCTGCATTAAGCGCTTGTCTCTTTGAAATATAGTGTTCTAAATCTTTAAATTCCATAATTTTCTCCTTCTATAATAAGATAAATATAATCAAACTTAACGTCCCAATAGCAACCGCAGGTGGATCTATATGGGTACCACAATCAACATTAAAAAACAATCCAAAAACTGTAAAAATAAGGTGTGACATAACTCCAAATAATAAAGAAATGAAAATATCACCTGTTTGCACATAAGCATATCCAACAACCATTGAAATATGATGTGTAGCAGGAAATTGAGGATATTTAAAAACAAAGATTAAAGAAAAAGCACTAATATAAAATCCAATAGATACAATATTTGTTAAGTCAACTAATAATATTGTTATAAGAGAAACACCAATAGAAAGAACGAATTGAAAAGTCAATAAATTAACCATAGCATTTCTAGAAGGTGTAAAAGCTTTTTTATTAATCCATTGTTCTTGATTAAAAAGTAATCTTCCTATAATACCAACTAAAACAACAACCAAAGCTCCTATATCTAATGGTAGGTTTAATGATGTAAAGATTGTAAATAAGAGATATCCTACAACACCAAAAAAACCTCCACATAAAAAAACTTTATAATCTTTGGTAAATAATAAACTGCGATCTGTATTAACGCCTCTAATATCATGATTTTTAGCAGCATAGGCTGTTGCTACACCAGCGCCATTAAATATAATACAAGGTAAAAACAAAACATTTAAAATAATATCATTTAAAAATTGTACATCATAACCTGCTAAACTAAAAAAAGATACAATTAACCCAATAAGCCCTGTACATATAAATGTTTGAGTGCCACCTAAAAAAGTACCTAAGACACCTGCAAAAAATGAAAGTATAATCATCATAAAATCCATAATATTCCTCCCACCTATAAATCTATTCTAACATAAAGTCTATTCTTTTTTAAAGTTCCACTCGTAAAATAATTGTCCTATATTATCGTTATATAATTGTTATTTTGACTATGAAATAAAGATAAGTAAAGTATGTATAAAAATATTATGTTTTTTTATGAAAAAGAGTTATAATATGACACAGATATTTCATATTTTCCTGTTATAATAAAAATGGAGGTGTAGGCAATGCAAAATAAAATCATCATTACAATTTTATCTTGCTTTATTATTATTGATGTTGTGTTGGTTTATTTAACATTAACTATTACACCTGTTAAATTGAAAAGAAACTGTTTTACATTTGAATATGGAGAAGAAATTTCTACAAAAGTAGAAGAATATGTCAATGCTAATGAATCTATATTAAAAAGTATAAAATTAAATTTAAAAGGAGTTTCTACGGAAGTAGGTTTATATCATGCTTCTATAGAATACTTTGGACAAATATATGATTTTGATATTGAAGTTGTAGATACAATTAAACCTAAAGTTCAATTAAAAAAGATTGAATTTGATATAAGATTAGGAGAAAAGGTAATTGCTAAAGATCTTATTAAAGAAATTAAAGATCAGTCTAAAACATATGTTTATTTTTATAATGAAGAAACAGATCAATATGTAGAATCAAAATCCTATACAACAGAAGGATCATATATTGAAAGAATTGTTGTTAAGGATGAACATGGAAATCAATCAGCTGCATTAAGGGTTAAGATTGTTGTTAGCAGAAATAAAGTGAAACCAAAGATAACAGGAGCAGAAAGTATTGTCATTAAGTTAAATAGTCAATTTGATCCATATAAAGGTGTCAAAGCTATTGATGATATTGAGGGAAATATTTCAAATAGAGTAAAGATAGAAGGAACAGTTAATGTTCAAGAGATTGGAGAATACTTGTTGACTTATTCAGTAAGTGATAAAGATGGAAATATAATAAAAGTAATAAGAAAGGTAACAGTGGAAGAATGATAACAAATTTATATATTCTTATATGTTTAGGCATTTATATTTATATTCAATTTATTAATAAGGAAGATAAACTATATTGTGCAATGAAATTAGGAGCTTTTTATCCTCCTAATGTTAGAGAGAAAAAGGAATATTATCGTTTTATAACATGTAATTTTATACATATAGATTTTCTTCATTTTTTGATGAATGCTTATGTTTTGTATGATTTGGGGCAGTTCTTTGAAGAATTACTAGGAACAATGCCTTATCTTTATCTTATACTCATTTCCATGGTTTTAAGTTCATTATTATGTTATTCTGCATCTGAAATTTCTGAACAAAGTGATCGTACTATTACTTTTGGAGCAAGTGGTGTTGCTTATGGTTTCTTTGGAGCAATTGTTGCATTGGCTTTTACTCAAGGTGGTGCGTTTTATGAATTGTTTGAAGGCTTTTTTCCTGTAATTGCAATTAACTTTGTTTATACGATATTTAATACTCGTGTTTCTAAAACAGGACATATTGGAGGCTTTATTGGCGGTATTTTAGGAATAGTGATATTATTAGCTTTGAGGATTATATGAGAGTACTTATTGATGGTGATGCCTGCCCACAAAAATCAGAAATTAGTGAATTGACACAAAGATATCAAGTAAAGATGATTGTTTTTTTAGATTATGCGCATATTTCTCAGTCTACAGAATATGAAGTTCGCTATTGTGAGATAGGTAGAGATAGTGTTGACTTGATGATTGTTAATGAAGTGCAAAGTGAAGATATTGTAATTACACAAGATTATGGTTTGGCTTCGTTGGTTATTGCTAAAGGAGCAAAAGTATTACATGTGAGTGGAAAAATAATTGATCTTCAAAATATAGATGAATTGCTAATGAGTAGATATATGGGATATAAGGAAAGACAACGTAATAAGCATATAAAAGGTCCTAAAAAGAGAACTCAAAATGATAATAAATATTTTATATCTCAATTGGAGAAACTTTTAAAATATCAAAGTTGAAGGAATTCAACATATAGGAAGAGAAAAAGTATGAATTGGAATATAAAAGAAGCTGATGATACTACGAAACAAGAACATTATATGAAGATTATTTAATAAAAAGGATGACTATATTTCATTATAATCGTCCTTTTTATCTAAGATAATTAATTTTTGAAAATGTTGAGAATCTTTGTTCTTTTCGTATAAATGATTAGCATTTGTATTATCGTTTTTATTTAAATAAGCAATATATAACATATAATCATAATATATTTGAATACCTGAAGTCATTTGCTTTTTATCTAATTCATAAATATATTGAATAACATCATCCCATAGTTGGTGATTAAAAGCTTCTTCTATCTTTATGCGTGTTGGAATAAAAGATGTTGTTTTAGATTTATAAAATCTAGGATATTTTATAAAAAGTTGATTAACTTTGTCTTTATAATCATTTACATTATCTAAATGAAGTCTTAAACTAAATATATAGTTATTATAGTTATATATAATTTGAAAGATTTTTTTCTTTGTTAGTTTCTTTTCTTCATTCCATAATAATTTAAGATAAATATTAGCATGTCCATATTCGCCTAATCTTGATAATCCTGTTGCTATATTCATTTTATATGCAAAAGGAAGAGGCGGAAAAGCATAGTCATATTGAAGTAGAATAAAATGAACATCAACAAAGATTCCACTTTCATCATCTAAGAATGGTAAAATTGTTTTTTGATACAATTTTGTTAAAATGATTTCATGAGCAAGCATAATGAAAGTAATAAGTATATAGAGTAAGACTAATGATATACAAAAAAGTTTATTAGAATTATAGATAAATGTTGCACAGTCTAATTGATAAAAAGTAAAAGCTCCACAGAAATATATTAAAGTACAAGAAATATATTTAAGAAGAATGTTTTTTGTTAAAAAACTTTCAAATATTTGCATAGCTTTAGTATGACTTTGATTATTGATTTGTAAGGATGGCATAGCTTCGTTCTTTAGATATTGAAAGGAAGGAAAAGAATGATTAGATTTCTTTAAATTATGAATAAATAAAAAGATTTCTACAATAATCAAAACCAAAGAACATGCAAAAGGAGTTATATAACCTTCATAAGAAATAGTGATGAGCTCATTACATTTATTAGTAAAATATATTGTAATGAGTATATTTATAAACATAGATATAACATAACTTCCCCATTTATATAATTTTAATTTTTTATTCATAGATAACCCCCATAACTGAATATATTATAACACACAATATCATTTTTTAGTATTGAAAGAATATGGACAAACAAATCAAAATCATTTAAGATATACACAATCGGAGGAAGTTTTATGAAATACAAATTAATAGCACTAGATCTAGATGGAACACTAAAGAATTCAAAAAATGCAATTACTCAAAAAACAAAAGATGCATTAATACAAGCACAAAAACTAGGAGTTAAAATTGTTTTGGCATCTGGTAGACCAACACCAGGATTACGTCATGAAGCTCAAGAGTTAGAATTAGAAAAGTATGGAGGATTCTTATTATCTTTTAATGGAGCAAGTATTATTCATGCAAAAACTAAGGAAGTGATTTATGAACAAACCTTGACAATAGATCAAGCCAAAAGAGCATATGATAGAGCAAAAGAATATCATTTAGCGTGTATAACATATGAAGATGATGTTCTTGTGACAGAAGATATAGATGATGTATATGTATGTGCAGAAGCACAAATTAATGATGTAGATAAGAAAAAGGTTTCTTTCAAAGAAAACTTAAAAGATCCAATATATAAAGTACTATTAACAGGGGATCCAGAATATGTTGCATCTATTGAAGAAGAATTCAAAAAGCCATTTCAAGATGAATTAAGTATTTATAGAAGTGCACCTTTCTTTATTGAAGTTATGGCTCAAGGAATAGATAAGGCAGCATCAATAGATAGGCTTGCTAAATATTTAGGAATTAAACAAGAAGAAGTTATGGCTTTTGGAGATGGTTATAATGATTTAAGCATGATTGAATATGCAGGTTTAGGAGTGGCTATGGCTAATGCAGTTGATGGTGTTAAAGAAAGAGCTAATGTAGTGACTTTGTCTAATGATGAAGATGGAATTGCTTATATGCTTTCAAAATATATAGAAGGAGTTGAGTTTTAATGTTGCCAAATGATCCAGTAATGTTATTAAGTTTTATAAATATGAAGTTGCGTGATCAATATGATTCATTGGATAGTCTATGTGATGACTTCAATGTTTCAAAAGAAGAAGTTATAAAAAAACTAAAAACAATAGACTATATTTATGATAATGAAAAAAATCAATTTAAATAAATAAATAATCATGATATAATAGTGAACATGTAACGGAGGGGTAGAATATGATAAAGTTAGAACAATTTCAAGAAGCAAAAAAGAGAGTCGATGAAGTGATTATTCCAACTCCCTTAATATATAGCGATGCTTTTTCAAAAGAATGCAAAAATCAAGTTTATATTAAACCAGAAAACTTACAAAGAACAGGTGCTTTCAAAATTCGAGGTGCCTATAATAAAATAGTAAAAATGGATGATGATGCAAAGAAAAAAGGATTGATAGCATCATCTGCAGGTAATCACGCACAAGGTGTGGCATATGCTGCTAATAAATTAGGTGTTAAGGCAACAATTGTTATGCCTAAGCATACACCTTTGATTAAAGTAGAAGCAACACAGTCACATGGTGCAGAAGTTGTATTAGCTGGAGAAGTTTATGATGATTCATATCAAGCAGCGTGCGAATTACAAAAGAAATATGGATATACTTTTGTCCATCCTTTTGATGATGAAGATGTTATTGAGGGACAAGGAACAATTGCATTAGAAATTTTAGAGGAATTACCAGATGCAGATATTATCTTAGTACCAGTTGGTGGTGGAGGATTGGTGTCTGGAATTGCTTGTGCAGCTAAACAAATCAAACCAACTATTAAAATTATTGGAGTAGAACCAGAAGGAGCAGCAAGCGCTTTAGCTGCTATCAATGAAGATCAAGTTGTTGCATTAAAAGAAGCTGTAACAATTGCTGATGGAACAGCTGTTAAACAAATAGGTGAAAAAACTTTTGATTATATTAAAGAATATGTGGATGGTATTATTACTGTATCAGATTATGAATTGATGGATGCTTTCTTATTGTTAGTAGAAAAACATAAGTTGGTTGCTGAAAATTCAGGTATACTTTCATTAGCTGGTTTAAAGAAATTAAATGAAAAGAATAAAAAAGTTGTTTCTTTAATTAGTGGGGGAAATATTGATGTGATGTCTATTTCTTCTATGATTAATAAGGGATTGATTTCAAGAGGAAGAACTTTCACATTTACTGTTCAATTATTAGATAAACCAGGAGAATTAGAGTTTGTAGCTCATGTTTTATCTGAATGTAATTCTAACGTTATTGCTGTAGAACATAATCAGTTTAAAAACTTTGCTCGTTTTTCAGAAGTGGAATTACGTGTAACATGTGAAACAAATGGAGAAGTGCATATTCAAAAGATTATTGATAGATTTAAAGAAGAAGGATATGAAATTGTAAGAATTAATTAAGAATGTAGAATGCCTACATTCTTTTTTGTTCTACGAAAAAATAATTATTATCTTGAATATAGACTTCTTTTGTTATATACTATTGAGGATAAAGGAAGGAATGAGGAAAATGACAGAATTTGTGGTATATAAGAACCTTTATACTCTACATACAAATATATCATTATCTCATTTTTTATATTTTTATTATTAACATATCATTTCTATTTGATATGTTTTTTTACGAGAAAATAAAAGGAGGATAAATTATGCCAAAAAGAGAAGGCTTTAAGAGGATTAGGTTACAAGATTGTATTGGTTAATTCAAATCCAGCTACAATTATGACTGATCCAGAAACGGCTGATGTTACTTATATTGAACCTTTAAATTTAAAAAGACTAACACAAATTATTGAAAAAGAAAGACCAGATGCATTACTTCCAAACTTAGGAGGACAATCAGCATTAAATTTATGTGCTGAATTAGCCAATGCTGGAATTTTAGAAAAATATAATGTACAAGTATTAGGTGTACAAGTAGATGCCATTGAAAGAGGAGAAGATCGTCTTGAATTCAAAAAAGCAATGAATGCTTTAGGAATAGAAATGGCAAGAAGTGAAATTGCAAATTCAGTAGATGAAGCTTTACAAATTGCAGAACAACTTGGATACCCAGTTGTTGTTAGACCAGCATACACAATGGGTGGAGCAGGTGGCGGACTTGTTTATAATATTGAGGAATTAAAAACAGTTGTCACTCGTGGTTTACAAGCAAGTTTAGTGCATCAATGTTTGATTGAAGAATCTATTCTTGGATGGGAAGAATTAGAAGTCGAAGTTGTAAGAGATGCAAAAAATAATATGATTACAGTATGCTTTATTGAAAATATAGACCCATTAGGTGTTCATACAGGTGATTCATTCTGTAGTGCTCCAATGTTGACGATTTCTCAAGAAGTGCAAGACCGTTTAAAAGATCAAGCATTTAGAATTGTTGAATCTATAGGTGTTATTGGTGGAACAAATGTACAATTTGCTCATGATCCTCGTACTGATAGAATTGTTGTTATCGAAATTAATCCAAGAACATCTCGTTCTTCTGCATTAGCTTCTAAAGCAACAGGTTTCCCAATTGCTTTGTTTTCTGCGATGTTAGCAGCAGGATTAACTCTAGATGAAATTGAATGTGGAAAATATGGAACTTTAGATAAATATGTTCCAGATGGAGAATATGTTGTTATTAAGTTTGCAAGATGGGCTTTTGAAAAATTCAAAGGTGCACAAGATAAATTAGGAACACAAATGAAAGCTGTTGGAGAAGTTATGAGTATTGGTAAAACTTATAAAGAAGCTTTCCAAAAAGCTATCCGTTCACTTGAAATTGGTAGATATGGATTAGGATATGCTAAAAACTTTAATGAATTAACAAAAGAAGAACTTTTGCAAAAGTTATCTGATCCAACAAGTGAAAGACAATTTATTATGTATGAAGCACTTAGAAAAGGTGCAACAATTGATGAATTATATGAGTTAACACAAATCAAACATTATTTCATTGAACAAATGAAAGAATTAGTAGATGAAGAAGAAAGATTAATGACATATAAAGGAAAACAACTTCCAGTTGAATTATTAGAACAAGCTAAAAAAGATGGTTTTTCTGATAAATATTTAAGTCAAATCTTAGATATTGATGAATCTGAAATTAGAAAACAAAGATTAGAAAATCATATTGATCAAGCTTGGGAACCAGTTCACGTTAGTGGAACAAAAGATAATGCATATTATTATTCTACATATAATGCTCCAGATAATAATCATATTCATACTGATAAGAAAAAGATTATGATCTTAGGTGGAGGTCCTAATAGAATTGGGCAAGGAATTGAATTTGATTATTGTTGTGTACATGCTTCTTTGGCATTAAAGAAATTAGGTTTTGAAACAATTATTGTTAACTGCAATCCAGAAACAGTATCAACAGATTATGATACATCTGATAAGTTATATTTTGAGCCATTAACTTTAGAAGATGTATTAAGTATTCATGAAAAAGAACAACCAGTTGGAGTTATTGCTCAATTTGGTGGACAAACACCATTGAATTTAGCTTCACAATTAAAAGAAAATGGAGTTAATATTTTAGGAACAACTCCTGAAACAATTGATATGGCAGAAGATAGAGATTTATTTAATGCTATGATGGAAAAATTGAATATCCCTATGCCAGAATCTGGAATGGCTGTTACAATAGATGATGCTTTAAGAATAGCTGAAAGAATAGGATATCCATTAATGGTAAGACCTTCTTATGTATTAGGTGGAAGAGGTATGGAAGTTGTTTATGATGATGAAACATTAAAACAATATATGGCTGCTGCTGTTGGTGTAACACCTGATAGACCTATTTTAATTGATAGATTCTTAAGTAATGCAATGGAATGTGAAGCTGACGCTATTAGCGATGGAGAAAATGTCTTTGTTCCTGCAGTTATGGAACATATTGAATTAGCTGGAATCCATTCAGGAGATTCTGCTTGTATATTACCATCTAAACATATTCCAATGCGTCATTTAGAAACAATTAAAGAATATACAAAAAAGATTGCTAAAGAAATGAATGTACGTGGTTTGATGAACATGCAATATGCTATTGCTGATGATAAAGTTTATGTTTTAGAGGCTAATCCAAGAGCTTCAAGAACTGTACCTTTAGTTTCAAAGGTATCAAATGTTAATATGGTTAAAATTGCAACAGATATTATTACTTTAGACTTAACTGGTAGAGAAACACCAGTTACAGCACTAGAAGAAAAGAAAATTCCACATGTTGGAGTTAAACAAGCTGTTTTCCCATTTAATATGTTCCCTGAAGTTGATCCAATCTTAGGACCAGAAATGAGATCAACAGGAGAAGTTTTAGGATTGGGAGCTTCATATGGTGCAGCATATTATAAAGCAGAAGAAGGAACACAATCTGTTTTACCAACTGAAGGAAAAGTTTTGATTAGTGTTAGTGATTTAGATAAACCACAAGTTGTTGAGTTGGCAAGAGGATATTATGATGCAGGATTTACAATTGTAGCAACTGGAAAAACTTATGAAATGATTAAACATAATAATATTCCAGTAGAGAAAATTAAAAAGATTCATGAAGGTAGACCTAATATCGTAGATGCTCTTACAAATGGAGAACTAGCAATGGTTATCAATACACCTCAAGGTAAACAAGGTGCATCTGATGATAGTTATATTAGAAAGTCTGCTATTAAGATGAGAATTCCATATATGACAAATATTGCAGCTGCTAAAGCTTCATTAGAAGGAATTATGGAAATGAAAATTCATGGAAGTCATGAAGTGAAATCTTTACAAGAGTATCATAAAGAGATTAAATAGGATAAGTTATTTAAAAAGAAGATATGAAATGAGGATTCTCATGCATATCTTCTTTTTTTATAAGATGACTATAGAAATATTTGAAAATTCCTATTAAAATATGCAGTAATTTTATAAAATATAGTTTATAATGGATACATATAGGAGGATACGATTATGCGTATAGAATTAATAATTATTATAGTAGTGGTTGTATTGTTAGTATTATATGTTATTTCAACATATAACTCATTAACAAGAGCAAAGAATAAGGCAAGAACAAATTGGGCACAAATAGATGTTGTTTTAAAGAGACGTGCTGATTTAATTCCTAATTTAGTAGAAATAGTGAAGGGTTATGCAAAACATGAAAAAGAAGCTCTTGAGAGTGTTATTAAGGCAAGAAACACATATGTGAGTGCTTCTCTTCCAGAAGAACAAATGAAAGCTGCTGGAGAATTTACAAAAGCATTGAATAAAATTATGGCTCTTAGTGAAGCTTACCCTGATTTAAAGGCTAATGATAATTTTATGGAATTACAAGCAGAACTTATGGAAACTGAGGATAAGATTACTTATGCAAGACAATTTTATAATGATTCAGTTTATAGTTATCAAAACAAATTAGAAATGTTCCCATCAAATATTATTGCTAGAATATTTGGATTTGAAGAATATGGATTCTTTGAAGTTGATGAAAATGATAAAGCAGCACCAAAGGTAAAGTTTTAATATGAAAAAGAAAATATATATTATATTTTCTCTTTTTCTTATATGTATACTTCCATTAAGTATTATTAATGTTTATGCATCTGATGTTGAATTAGAAGATATTGAGATAAAGGCAACATTAGATAAAAATGGAAATGCACATATTCAAGAAATTTGGAAAATTGATGTTTATGATGGAACAGAAATTTATAAAGTTTTTGATAACATGGGAGATTCAAAAATATCTCATTTTAAAGTTGTAGATGACACAGGAAAAAACTATCAAAATATTGGTGAATGGGATAGCGATGTGGATAAAGATGAGAAAGATGGCAAGTGTGGTATCATTACAAAAGATGATGGATATGAGTTATGTTTTGGTATAGGTGAATATGGAGAAAGAAAATATAAGTTTGAATATGATATCTCAAACTTTGTTCAGCAATATCAAGATACACAAGGATTTAATTATGCTTTCTTCTCAGAAATGGAATTAGAGCCTGAGCATGTTAAAATTACAGTATCTTCGCCATACCAATTTAATGAAGATAATGCAAAGATATGGGGCTTTGGTTTTTATGGCTCTGTATTATTTGAAAATGGAAATGTTGTTATGGAAACAACAGAATCAGTTCCAGAAGGGGCTAAAATGCAACTTCTGATGCAGATTGAAAATGATACATTTAAAAATGCACATAAAAATAGTGATTATTTTAAAGACATATTAGATGATGCTATTGATGATAGTGATTATGAAGATGATTTATATGATCAAGGAGATCATTATAGTGCTTTTCCATATAAAGATAATACATTATTGATTGTTGGTATTATATTTGTACCAATTTCATTAATTGCAATTGTTGCGATTATCATTGGAATTGCATATACGAAAGGAAAGTTGAAATATCAATTTAATGATCATATTTCATTAAATAAAGATGATATTAATATGTTTAGAGATATACCATGTGATAAGGATATCTTTAAATTCTATTATTTATCTAAAAAAATTGGCTTGGTCAATGATGACGATCGTTCAGGATTAGTAGCTGCAATTTTATTAAGATGGATACAAAGAGGTTATATTGAATTTGAAAAAGAAGAAGTTAGACAGTTCTTATTCTTTAAAAAAGATGGTTATTCAGTAGACTTAGATAAAGGAATACCTGTAGAAAATAGGTTAGAAGAGGATTTGTTAAGTTTCTTTAAAGAAGCAGCAGGATCAAATAAAATCTTAGAAACAGATGAATTTGAAGATTGGTGTCAAGAAAACTATGAAGAAATTGATGATTGGTTTGAAGAGATAGATAAGTATATTGAAAATGATTTAAGAAATAGAGGGCTTTTAACATTAGAAACAACTTATACTCATTTTATAGGAATTAAGTTTTCTCATGATACAGATACTTATGATGCTTCTATTAGAGAAGAGATGGAGCATATTTTAGGATTAAAGAAGTTTTTAGAAGAAATGAGCCTTATTGATGAAAAAGAGGTTATTGAAGTTAAGCTATGGGAAGAATATTTGATTTTTGCTTCAATTTTAGGTATAGCTGATAAAGTTCAAAAACAATTGGGAAGATTATGCCCAACATTTAATGAGGAATCATCACTTGATACAGTTTATACAATGCATATGGTTCATATGTTTTCACACAATAGTATGTATGCTTCACAACAAGCTAGCCGTTCTAGTGGAATGGGAGGTAGTTCTTCGTTTGGCGGAGGCGGCGGAGGCTTCTCTGGTGGAGGTGGCGGCGGAGTTCGTTAACTTCAATTTATTAAAATTATACAATGGAGGAAACTATGGAAACAGCTAAATTTTATAAAGTGTCTTATGAACAATTTGAAAGTGCAATGTTAGATGATTTTTCATTAAGACAAGATGAAATAAAAACAATATATGATCAATTAAAATTACCTAAAAGAGCGACAAAAGGATCAGCGGGATATGATTTTTATACACCTGTTTCATTTCAGTTAAAACCTGGGGAAACAATAAAGATTCCTACAGGAATAAGATGTGAGATGAATCCAAGATGGGTATTGATGATTTATCCAAGAAGTGGTCTAGGATTCAAGTTTAGATTACAATTAAATAATACTGTAGGGGTTATTGATAGTGATTATTTTTACTCAGATAATGAAGGTCATATCTTTATTAAAATAACTAATGATTCTAATGAAGGAAAAACAGTAGAAGTTCAAGGAGGACAAGGATTTGCACAAGGTATTTTTATGCAATATGGAATCGTAGAAGATGATGATACTGTTGAAGAACGTAATGGTGGTTTTGGAAGTACTACAAAATAAATGAAAATGAAGTTATACCAAGTTTTGGTATAGCTTTATTTTTTTGGAATTATCTATAAATGTAAGTAGAAATATGTTATAATACTTGAAAACAGATAAAAAATGGGAGAAAGTTATGATAGGCTATTATAATTACACAGTTATATTAACATATATGAGTCTTTTAAGTGCTTTGTTTGGAACACATTTGGCATTTCAAGGAAACACAGTTGGGGCTTTGACTTGCTTGTTATTATGTGGAGCATTTGATTCTTTTGATGGAATGGTTGCACGTACAAAAAAAGGACGAACAGAGGAAGAGAAAAAGTTTGGAATACAAATTGATTCGCTAGCGGACATGTTTAGTTTTGGGATATTTCCAGCTATCATTGGATATACAATGGGATTGAATACCTGGTTATGGTTTGCTATTTTTGCTTTATATGCCATCTTTGCAGCAAGTAGATTAGGTTACTTTAATGTTGTTGAGGAAATGAGACAAAAGCAAACAACAGAGAAAAGAAAGTATTATCAAGGGTTACCTGTAACGAGTGCTTCTCTTATTTTCCCAGCTGTTTATTTATTGAAATATTTTTTGAGTGATATGATGACTTATAGTATCTATGGATGGGTCATGGGATTAGTAGCAATTGCTTTTGTTATTAACTTTAAAATTATAAAACCAGGATTAAAAGGTATTTTATGCATGGTTGCAGTAGGGATACTTGTTTTTATAGGATTGATATTATTATGATGAAAATATATAGTCGTGATGGAAAGGAAATTGACTTTGATCAAAGTCAAAATCGTTTGTTAAAAAAATTATATGGAAATGTATTAGGAAGATGTATACTGAAAGTATTAACCCTTCCTTTTATTACACATATTGGTGGATGGTATATGAATAGTTCTTTTTCTAGAAGACGTATTTTGCCTTTTATAGAAAAGAATCATATTAATATGGATAATTATGTAGAAAAGGAATATAAGAATTATAATGATTTTTTTACAAGGCAAATAAAAGAAGGAAAAAGATTTATAGATTTAGATACGAATCATCTGATTTCTCCAGCTGATTCTAAGGTGTCTTATTATTCTATTGATCAAAATACACAATTATTGATTAAAGATACGTTATATTCGTTAAAAAATCTTTTAAATAATGAAGAATTAGCTTTACAATATCAAGGTGGGGATTGCCTTGTTTTTAGATTGACTGTTGATGATTATCATCGATATTGTTTTATTGATAGTGGAACAAAGGAGAAAGATTGTTATATTCCAGGTATTTTTCATACAGTAAATCCTATAGCTAATGATTATTATCCTATATATAAACAAAACTCTCGTTCATATTCGTTATTACATACAGATCACTTTGGAGATGTTATTTATATGGAGGTTGGAGCTATGATGGTTGGAAAAATATGTAATCATTCTATATCTTCATATCAAAAAGGGCAAGAAAAGGGTTATTTTGAATTTGGTGGTTCTACAATAGTTGTATTATTCAAAGAAGGACAAGTTATAGTTGATCAAGATCTTATTGATCGTTCTAAAGAACATTATGAAACAAAAGTTCTTATGGGTGAAAAAATAGGTGTTAAAAAAGTATAGTTTATGATAAAATAATCAAGCGCAGATAAAGGAGGAAATAATATGGTCAAAATTATTGCTATAACAAATCAAAAAGGAGGAGTTGGTAAAACAACAACAAGTGTTAATTTAAGTGCTGCTTTAGCTTATTTAGGGAAAAAAGTATTACTTATTGACATTGATCCTCAAGCAAATGCGACTCAAGGTATTGGAATTAACCGTAGTCAGCTAGATTTGACTGTATATGATGCAATTACTCAAGGAACTCCTATTAAAGATATTCTTTTACATAGTGATGTTAAAAATTTAGATGTTATTCCAGCAAATATTGACTTGGCAGGAGTAGAAATAGAATTATCACAAGTTAAAAGTGGTAGAGAACAGAGATTAAAAAATGCTATTAAAGAAATACAAAACCAATATGATTATATTATTATTGATTGTCCTCCTGCATTAGGACTATTAAATACAAATGCACTTACAGCTGCACATTCTGTATTAATACCAGTTCAATGTGAATATTATGCTTTGGAAGGTTTAACACAATTACTCAATACAATTCTCTTAACACAAAGTGTGTTTAACGAAGATCTAACAATTGAAGGTGTTTTACTAACAATGTTAGATTTACGTACAAATTTAGGTATAGAAGTTTCACAAGAAGTGAGAAAATACTTTAAAGAAAAAGTTTACAATACTGTTATTCCTAGAAATGTTAAATTATCAGAAGCACCATCAGAAGGATTGAACATTTTTGATTATGATAGTCATTCAGAAGGTGCAAAAGCATATGCAAAACTTGCTAAGGAAGTGGTGAAACGTAATGGCAACAAGTAAAAAAACAAAGAAATTAGGAAAAGGTTTAGATGCTATTTTTAATGAAGCATCACAAGGTGCTGATATTCAATCAATGATTAATGCGATTGAAAAGAAAGCTCCACAACTTTCTCAAGTGATGGTAGCATTAAAAGATATTAGACCAAATCCATATCAACCAAGAAAACATTTTGATGAAGGTAAATTAAATGAATTAGCACAATCTATTCAGGAACACGGAATTTTTCAACCTATTTTGTTAAAAGAGTCTATAAAAGGGTATGAAATAGTTGCAGGAGAGAGACGTTTTAGAGCGGCTCAAATTGTAGGTTTAAAAGAAGTCCCAGCAATCATTGTAGAGTTTACAGACCAACAAATGATGGAAATAGCACTATTAGAAAATATACAAAGAGAAGATTTAAATGCTATTGAAGAAGCACAAGCCTATCAGTCAATGATGAAGAAGTTGAAATTAACACAAGAAGAGCTTGCTAAAAGAATAGGAAAATCAAGAGCACATATAGCTAATACCGTAAGGTTATTAAAAATGCCCAAACAATTACAAGACTATGTGTTAGATGGAACACTTACAATGGGACATATTAAGCCATTAATTACAATTGACGAAAAGAAAGCATTAGAAGTTGCTCAAAAAGCTATACAAGAAAATTTATCTGTAAGAGCAGTAGAAGACATAGTCAAAGGAATTAAACTTCAAGATGCGAGAAAAGCCAAACCAAAAACTGAGAAACCTAAAGAATATGTTTATGTAGAAGGATTGTTACGCAAAAAATATCGTACAAAGATTAAAGTTGATGAAAAGACAATTACTATTAAATATACTAATACAGATGATTTAAATAGAATTCTTGAATTAATGGGAGTTATAGAAGAAAGTTAAAATCCAGGATATCCTGGATTTTATTTTACATTTTTTTATTTGTGATAGGATTAAGATTATCACACACTCCATATTTCATTAAGTCTTTATGAGTTCTTATATAATATTTTGTTCTTTCATAATCTTTGGGGAATTGTTGATAAGTCTCTATGATTTTTTTAGAATCGATAATTGGTATATGAAGATCTTGAAAATAATGAATGATTTGAATCATATCATCCTTGTTTTTAGCCCTAAATTTATATATATCATCATGACAAATAATATCAATTAATACATCAAAAGTAAATTGACTATAAATACCAAAATTAGCAAATTGAGCTTTTAAATTTAAATGAATTTCTTTAATAGAAGATAAGTCAATAATGATTTCGTCATTATATTTATTACGATAAATAATTTCTCTATCATTTAACATAACAGGTGTATATTTTTGATAAAGATCCTTATCATATTTATAACCATGAATATACATATAAACAATTTGATAGGATGGAGACTTTTTATGTTTGGTTTTCATAGTATCAATTTTCTCTTTATCTTCAAATGATGTTGAATGCGTAAATTGTTTTAAAATACTATCTTCTAATACAATTTCATTAATTCTTTGATAATAATTTAATTGACTTCCATTATGGCGATGAACAACGGTTTTAATGGAACCATCGTATAAATACATCATTGTTTGTGAATAGCTTGCTATCATAGCATCGTGTGTAACTAAAAGAATTGTTGTTCCTTGTTGATGAAGTTTTGTTAAAATACTCAATAATTTATGAGAATTCTTAGAATCAAGATTACCTGTAGGCTCATCACAAAAAATAATTTCAGGATCATTAATCAGTGCACGTGCAATAGCTACCCTTTGACATTCACCACCAGAACATTCATGAGGGAATTTATCTAATATTTTTTCTATTTCTAAATCTCTAGCTATATGAATAACCTTTTCTTTTAATTCCTTTGCATTGATATGACCTAATATAGCAGGTGTAGCTATATTATCAAAGATATTTAGATAAGGAATAAGATTATGATTTTGAAAAACAAAGCCTAAAGTTTTATATCTAAATTCACATAATTCGTTTTTATTTAACGTTGTCATATCTGTTCCTTTTAAAAGAATATGACCTGTAGACAGGCTATCTAAAGTAGATAAACAATTAAGTAAAGTACTTTTTCCAGAACCAGAGGGACCCATAATGCATATAAAATCACCTTTTTCTAACACAAAATTAACATTGTCTAAAGCGTAAAAATTTTTTCCTCTTTTTAATAAAATATCAGGATCATAAATTTTAGAAATATTATTAGCTTCTATTAAGATATTTGACATAATTTGTAACCTCCTTTATTGATTGATTTTCTTTTACAAAAATATAAATTAATATCATAAAATATAAAATAATATAACTCAATGACAGACATATAATAACTTCTATAGATAAATAATGATGAATCAATGCAATATACGATAGTTGAGTAAATAATAATAAAGGAATAAGAATTGCAAATAAAGCAAATAACATATTCTTTAAAACAAATATTATTTGGATTTGATGAGGTGTATATCCTATAGCATAAATAGTTGTCACGCTTTTTCGAATAGCATTGTTATAAATGGAATAACGCAATACAAAGCAAAGAACAATCATGATGAGAATCATTATAAAACAAGGCATAATAATTATTTGTAATATAGTATCTTTTCTTGATGAAATAACAATAAATAATACTGTTGGAACAAGAGAAGCGTTTAGTACAATAAGTGTCATCATAGTTGATGAGAAATCTTGAAAACAAGCTAACGCATTTAAAAGAATAGGATGTTTAATTAAATAGTTATGCAATAAATGATATAATAATGGAACTGTCTTTTTGACAATAAGAATAATACCAATTAAAGCTAAAAAATAATAAAGAATTAAAAATGGAGAAGCTAAATGATTATCTAGTAACTTGATAGAACTATATATTGTTATAAAACAAACAAAGAAACTTAAAATGATATTGTATATAGGATTTTTCTTTTTTTGATCCTCCAAAAAAACACTAAAATACATTTTATACCCATCATTATGAGATGATTCTTTATGATTAAGATAATAGACTAAATTTTTATCAAGATTAACAAATTGATGAGAACAAATAGTAAGAATAAAAATGTTTGTAAATATAAAGAAATATAGGTATATAAAAATTGTATCCATCAATGAATAATGAAATAAAAAAGTAAAATGAAAATTCTTAATAATAGAATTAATACCAATTATAAAAACTGATCCAATACCTATACCAATAATAAATGCAAATAGAGAAAGAAATCCAAATTGGTAAAGGACATACATAAATAAATCTTTTGGTTTCCTTCCAGATAGTAAGAGTATAGAAAACTCTTGTTTTTTATTTTCGATAAAATATTTTAAAACAAATGTACTTAAAATTAATCCTACAAAAGTAGAAAGTGTTGGTAAAGAAGTAAATTCCAACTTTGTGATAATATGACCACTAATTCTGTTCAATGATGAATAAATCGCCAGGCTACAAAATTCAAAAGAAGCGATTAAAGTCAAAATTATTAATAAAATATAATAATCTTTTTTTCTGTTTTTATAAACTTTTTTAACAAATGTAAACATATTATCCCACCTTCTATATAAGTTTATTTCAAATGCAACCTCTTTCTATATATTAATAATATCAAATAATAAAAATAATTCAAGTAATTAATAATAATTTTTATAAAAACAAAAATAGGTTTTTTCTCTGCACAATGTAGTATTAAAAACCATTTATTATTGACAAGTGTATACGTATTTGTTAATGTTAAAATAAAGATAAATAAAAATTGAGGAGAAATTTGTATGAAAATTATTACTGATTCAGGATCTCTTTATTCACCAGAAGAAGGAAAAAAGATAGGAATCGAAGTTTTACCATTATATGTCATTGCTGACAAAAAAAGTTATAAGGAATTTGTAGATATACAAAGTCATGAATTTTTAGAGATTGTCAAGGCTGGACATATTCCTAGTTCATCACAACCCCCTATTGGTGAAACAATAGAAATGTTTGAAAAGTATTCAGATGAAGAATTGCTTGTTATTAATATGGCAGATGGATTATCTGGTACATATCAAAGTACGATAGCTGCAAAGCAAAGTATGGAACATAATGAAAATATTCATGTGATTAATTCAATGACATTATGTGGTCCTCAAAAGTATTTGGTTGAAAAAGCCGTTAAGTTAAGAGAAAAAGGAATGGCTATAGAGAATATTATGAAGGAAATACATAAAAGTATTGCTTCTGAACAATCATTTCTTATTCCACAAGATTTTGACTTTTTAAAAAGAGGAGGTCGCTTAACACCTTTGGCGGCTACTGTAGGAGGTATGTTAAAGATTATACCTGTTATGATTAAAACAAAAGATGGAAAAAGATTAGAAAAATTTACTATGAAAAAAACTTTAAAGGGTGCTATTAAAGAAATCATTAAAAATTTTCAAACAATGGAAGTCAATGAAAATTATAAAATATATGTAAGTCATGCTGGAGTTGTCGAACAAGCAGAAGCTGTTATAGAACAAATTCAGAAATGCTTTGAAAAAGTAAAAATAGAATTGTTAGAATTATCACCAGCTTTTATTGCTCAAGGAGGACCTGGTTGTATAGCAATTCAAGCGATAAGAATGTAAATGGTTATCAAAAAATAACCATTTTTCATTTTTTGAAATAATGATGAAAATATTAAGATTATATTTATAATAAATAAAAAGGAGGAAGAAAAAATGAGTTTTCCAAAAGGATTTTATTGGGGTGGAGCAACTGCTGCTAACCAATTAGAAGGTGGATGGCAAGAAGGTGGGAAAGGTGTTTCTTGTCCAGATATTTGTACAGGAGGAACTGCAACAAAAAGCAAGAGAATCACACCTGATTTAGAGGAAGGAACTTTCTATCCATCACATGATGCAATTGATCATTATCATAGATATAAAGAAGATATTGCATTATTTGCTGAAATGGGATTTAAAATGTATCGTTTTTCTATTGCGTGGACACGTATTTTCCCTAATGGGGATGAGGCTGAACCAAATGAAGCGGGATTAAAATTTTATGAAGATTTAATTGATGAATGTTTAAAATACAATATTGAACCATTGATTACAATCTCACATTATGAAGTTCCATTTGCTTTAACAAAGAAGTGGAATTCATGGGCAGATAGAAGAATGATTGATTGTTATTTGAATTTCTGTAAAGCTATTTTTACTCGTTATAAAGGTAAGGTTAAATATTGGTTAACATTTAATGAGATTAATAGTGCAACAACACCAATGGGAGCATTTTTAGGACAAGGTATTTTAAATGAAATCAAACCAATGGATTTCATGAGTCAAGTAGATGTTCCAAATAATCGTTTTCAAGGGTTACATCATCAATTTCTAGCAAGTGCTTTAGCAGTAAAAATGGCACATGAAATTGATCCAAACTATCAAGTAGGATGTATGCAAATTATGGCAACAAGCTATGCATTAACATGTAATCCAGCAGATCAAATAGAAAATCAACAAAAAGGGCATTTAATGAATTGGTTCTGTAGTGATGTACAATGCCGTGGAAAATACCCAAATTATATCAAGAGATATTTTGAAGAAAATAATATTCATGTCAAAATGGAACCTGGTGACAATGAAATTTTAGCAGCAGGACCAGTAGACTTCTATACATGTTCATATTACATGTCTAATTGTCAAACAGCTGATCCAGAAAAACAAGTTGCTGGAAAAGGAAATATCTTAGGTGGAGTTCCTAATCCTTATTTAAAAGCAAGCGATTGGGGATGGCAAATTGATCCAGAAGGATTACGTTTCTCATTAAATGAAATTTGGGATCGTTATCAATTACCAATTTTTGTTGTAGAAAATGGATTAGGTGCATACGATAAGATTGATGAAGATGGAAAAGTTAGAGATGATTATCGTGTTGATTATTTAAGAAGTCATATCCAACAAATGCATGAAGCAGTTTTAGATGGAGTTGACCTTAAGGGATATACACCTTGGGGATGTATTGATTTAGTATCTGCATCTACTGGAGAAATGGCAAAACGTTATGGATTCATTTTTGTAGAAAGATATGATGATGGAACTGGTGATTTCTCAAGAAGAAGAAAAGAATCTTTCTATTGGTATCAAAAGGTTATCCAAACAAATGGAGAAGATTTAGATTAAATACAGAAGTTAAACTTCTGTATTTTTTTGTTAGTGATAAAAACATGTTATAATAGAAAAAAGACGGTGATGAAATTATGAGAAATAATATATTAAAGATACTTTCTATTATATGTTTAATAAGTTGTACAAGTTGCCAAACAAAAGATAAAAATGTTGTTCAAGAAGATGAAAAGAAGATGATTGTTGAGAAAAATGGGAAAACATTACAGACAAGAATTTTAGTACCTCAAGGATACACAAGAACCAAGGTTAAAAAGAAAAGCTTAGGAACATTTTTAAGACAATATTCATTGAAAGAAGATGGAAGTCCTATCTTATTATATAATGGAGAAAAAAGAAGTAGACAAAATAATCATATAGCAATATTTCAATTACCATTAGAAAATGCTGATCTTCAACAATGTGCAGATTCAATTATGCGTGTTTATGCTGAATATTTTTATCAAACAAAACAATATCATAAAATATCTTTTCATTTTGTAAATGGTTTTGAAGCAAAGTATTCTAAATGGAGGAAGGGATATGGTATATCTGTTAATGGTGATTATGTAAAATGGGTAAAAACATCACAAGAACATACATCATATGAAAGTTTTCAAAAATATTTAAGAATTGTTTTTTCTTATGCAAGTACTCTTTCTATGGATAAGGAATCAAAGCCAATTCAAACATCACAGATTCAAATAGGAGATGTCTTTTTAAAGGATGGAAGTCCAGGACATGTTGTAATGATTGTTGATGTATGTGAAAATAAAAGTGGTAAAAAAGCATTTTTATTAGCGCAGGGATATATGCCTGCTCAAGAATTTCATATATTAAAAAATATGAAACATGAAGATGATCCTTGGTATTATGAGGACGAGGTGACATATCCATTTATAACACCTGAATATATTTTTGAAAAAGGAAGTTTAAAACATTTGGTTTATGAGAGATAATTAAATCTTTAAATATCTCTTTTCTTTTTGTATACTTATAAAAGGGTGAGGGGTATGAAAAGAAATATAACAGAAGCATTAAAAGCATCTATTCCTGTCATGATGGGATATATTGTCTTGGGAATAGCGTTTGGTGTGCTTTTGGAGAGTAAAGGATATAATTGGATTTATGCATTATTAATGAGTTGTTTCGTTTATGCAGGAAGTATGCAGTTTGTAACTATTAATTTATTAGTTACAGGATCAACTCTTGTCAATGCTGCTATTATGACATTGCTGATTAATGCAAGACATTTGGTTTATGGGTTATCTATGATTAAAAGGTTTGAGAATTTAGGCAAGTTAAAGCCATATATGATTTTTTCATTAACAGATGAAACATACTCACTATTAGTGGGAGTCAAAACACCTAAAGATTGTGATGAAAAGTTATTTTTATTTTTTATATCTTTCTTTGATCAATGCTATTGGGTTATTGGAAGTTTGTTAGGCTCACTTATTGGGTCTTTGTTGACAATCAATACAACAGGATTAGATTTTGCAATGACAGCATTATTTGTTGTTATTGTTTTAGACCAATTCTTAACGTCTCAAAAACATTGTTATACTTATTTAGGCTTTGTTATAAGTATCTTATGTTTGATTGTCTTTGGAAGTGATGCTTTTATTATTCCTTCAATGATAGGAATAATTATAGGCTTATCATTAATGTATAAAGGAGGAAAAACACATGCATGAATTGATGATAATAGGTGTTGTTGCAGTCATTACTCTTCTTATACGTGCTTTACCTTTTCTTATTCTTAAAGATAAAAGTAATCCTTATATTGAATATTTAGGGGATGTTCTTCCTTATGCAATTATGGCAATGCTTGTTGTTTATTGTTTGAAAGGTGTTCATTTATTAACAGGAAATCATGGGATTTGTGAAATAATAGGAGTATTAAGTGTTTCATTGATATATCTTTATAAAAGAAATACGTTGTTATCTATCTTTGTAGGAACAATGATTTATATGATATGTGTACAAATTATATTTGTTTAGGAGGACTTGTGATGAAAGAAAATATGAAATATGATACAAATCGTTATCAGTTAAGAGAATATGTATTAGAGAGAATGTTAGAAATTATTCAACAACAAAAACATGTTGTTAAAGGTGGAACTGTTTTTTATGGAGACTCGTTAACACAGTATTTTGATTTAGAAAAATATATGGATAATATTGCTAATAAATATAATTGTGGAATTGCAGGAATAACATCTGATATCTTATTACATTTTATAGATGAAGGTGTTTTAAAGTATGAACCAAGTCAAGTATTCTTAATGATAGGAACAAATGATTTAGGAGATACTATTATGGCAAGTCCTAGAGATATTGCTTTAAATGTTAAAGAAATGGTTGAACTTATTCATTATAATTTACCTGAGTGTAAAATTTATTTAGTGAGTTGTATTCCATGTTTAGAAAAATATCATGGTTATAAAGCATTAAAAAAAGGAATAAGAAGTAATGATATGTTGAAAATCATTTTTAAGGAGTATAAACGCACGATTCCTTATGAATATGTTAACTTCATAAATGTTTATCAAGCTTTATGTAATAAAAAAGGAGAACCAATTGAGAACTATTATCAAGATGGTTTACATATTAATGATGAAGGTTATCTTCATTACTCACAAGAAATAAAGAAGTATCTTAAGGAGGAAGATCATGCAACAATATTGTGAAATAGCAACACCAAAAGGTATTATGAGAGGCTTTTTTCATAAGCCATCTTTAGATAACTTTCCTGTATGCATTATTTTTCATGGATTTACAGGTTGTAATACAGGTACAAAGTTTTCATATACACGTATTTCTCGTTTATTAGAAGACAATGGAATAGGAAGTATTCGCATGGATTTTTTAGGAAGCGGAGAATCAGATTTAAGTTTTAAAGATATGACCTTTGGTGATGAACTTTCATGTGCTCGTATTATTTTAGAAGAAGTTCTGCGATTGTCTACAACAAAAGAGGTTTATATTCTTGGACATTCTATGGGTGGTGTTATTGCAAGTGAACTTGCAAAATTATATTCTCATGATATTCAAAAAATGTGTTTATGGGCACCAGCTTTTAATCTTCCACAAGCTATTGAATATTTAAAAGGAGATGTCAAAGAAGCAAAAACATATGATCATAATGGTTTTGAGATATCACATCAATTTGTAGAAGATATATTATCAAGAGATTTCTATAAAGATTTAAATATTTATAAAAATAAATTAATGATTATACATGGGACTAATGATAAAACTGTACCCTATGATATTAGTAAAAAATATTTAGAGAAGTTTAATTCTCCAGTATTTTATTCTATAAAGGATGCTACACATAATTATGATACAGTAGCCCATATTCAAGAAGTTATTCAACTAACATGTGATTTTTTTATAAAATGAAAGCGTTTTATTGAACAAAAAAAGAAAAAGGTGTATATTTAAAGAAGAACCCGACATAAAGATGTTTTTATCTGACTGAAAGGTACGCATACACAGAATCATGTTGCTTTTGCCGTACCTTTTACAGGTATGGTTTTTTATATTTAAAGGAGGCGTTTTATGGAAACAAGAGTAGCTATTATGGGTATTATTGTAGAGGATACAGAGTCGGTAAATCAATTAAACATACTATTACATGAATATGGGCGATATATTGTAGGAAGAATGGGAATTCCATATAGAGACAAAGGGATTCATATTATAAGTATTGCGATTGATGCACCTCAAGATACAATATCCTCACTCACAGGGAAAATAGGAAAACTACCTGGAATTGGTGTGAAAACAGCCTATTCAAATAAAATATATCATGAATAATAAATTATTGGAGTTGATAGATCGTTTGGCAAATAATCATGCATTATCTTTAGAAGAATATGAGTATTTAATTAAAAATCGTAATCCTGAGGTTGTTCAATATGCAAAGCAAAAAGCTGTAACAATAAGAAAACAAATCTTTGGTAATAAAGTTTATATAAGAGGGTTAATAGAGATAAGCAATATTTGTAAGAATGATTGTTTGTATTGTGGTATTCGTTGCAGTAATAAAACATGTGAAAGATATAGATTATCTGAAGAAGACATACTTGAATGTTGTGAAGAAGGTTATCAACTAGGATTTCATACTTTTGTTTTACAAGGTGGAGAAGATGCTTATTTTAGTGATGATGTTCTGTGTCATTTATTAGAAACAATGAAGTCAAAATATCCTGATTGTGCAATTACATTATCATTGGGAGAAAGAAGTAAAGAAAGTTATGTTCGTCTTTTCCAAGCAGGAGCAAATCGTTATCTATTACGACATGAAACAGCAGACCAACACCATTATCAAAAATTACATCCTTCTTATATGTCTTATGAGAATAGAATGAAATGTTTATATACTCTTAAGGAAATAGGGTATCAAACAGGTTGTGGATTTATGGTTGGGTCACCATACCAAGATGAAAAAATGCTTGCGAAAGATTTAAAGTTTATCGAGGAATTTCATCCACAAATGTGCGGAATAGGACCATTTATTCCACACAATGCAACACCCTTTAAAGATATGAGAGCGGGAAGTGTAGATTTAACTTGTTATTTGTTGTCATTAATACGACTTATTTATCCATCTATTTTGTTGCCATCAACGACAGCATTAGGAACAATAGATACACAAGGAACTGAAAAGGGGATACAAGCAGGAGCTAATGTTATTATGCCAAATCTATCACCATTATCAGTTAGAAAAAAATATGAATTATATAATCATAAAAAACACACAGGTGAAGAATCTGCCCAAAACAAAAATAGATTAGCATTAAAAATGAAAGAAATTGGTTATGAGATTGTCACAGAACGTGGTGATTTCAGAGAGTAAGAGAGGAAGAAAGAAGAATGGCTATTTATAATCCAAAATCATTAAAAGCAGAAGAATTTATTAATGATCAAGAAATACTTGATACATTAGAATATGCAGAGAAAAATAAAAATAATGTTGAATTAATTGATCAAATATTAGAGAAGGCACGTCCTATTCAAACAAAAACGGGTGCAAAATGTCAAGGATTAACACATCGAGAAGCATCTGTTTTACTAGCATGTGAAATACCTGAAAAAATAGAGGAAATGTATAAGATTGCTGAAGAAATTAAGTTAGCATTTTATGGGAATCGTATTGTATTGTTTGCTCCGTTATATTTATCTAATTATTGTGTCAATGGATGTTTATATTGTCCATATCATTTAAAGAACAAACATATTGGTCGTAAAAAACTAACACAAGAAGAAGTTCGACAAGAGGTTATTGCTTTACAAGATATGGGACATAAACGTCTTGCAATAGAGGCTGGAGAAGATCCCGTTCATAATCCTATTGAATATATCCTTGAATGTATTCAAACAATTTATGGGGTAAATCATAAAAATGGAGCTATTCGTAGAGTCAATGTTAACATTGCAGCAACAACAGTAGAAAACTATCGAAAATTAAAAGAAGCAGGAATAGGAACATATATTTTATTCCAAGAAACTTATCATAAAAAGAGTTATTTAGAATTACATCCAACAGGACCAAAGCATGATTATGATTATCATACAGAAGCTATGGATCGTGCTATGGAAGGTGGTATAGATGATGTCGGATTAGGTGTTTTATTTGGACTAGAAATGTATAAGTATGAATTTGCTGGACTTATTATGCATGCTGAACATTTAGAGGCAGTTCATGGGGTTGGGCCACATACAATTAGTGTCCCACGTGTTAAACATGCTGATGATATTGATCCTACAGCTTTTGATAATTCTATTTCTGATGAAATTTTCACAAAAATTGCAGCATGTATTCGTCTAGCTGTTCCATATACAGGAATGATTGTTTCAACAAGAGAATCAGAAGAAGTAAGACAAAAATTATTACAAGTTGGTGTTTCACAAGTTAGTGGAGCTTCTCGCACATCTGTAGGAGGATATACAGAAGAAGAACGTCCACATGATACAGAACAGTTTGATGTTTCTGATCAACGTACATTAGATGAGGTAGTTCGTTGGTTAATGGAAAGTGGACATATACCATCATTCTGTACAGCTTGTTATAGAGAAGGAAGAACGGGAGATAGATTTATGTCATTATGTAAAAGTGGTCAAATTCTAAACTGTTGTCATCCTAATGCTCTTATGACACTTACAGAATATCTTGAAGATTATGCAAGTGAACAAACAAGAGAAATTGGTTATCAAATGATTGAAAAAGAACTTGAAAGAATTCCAAATGATAAAGTTCGTTCTATTGCAAAACAAAATATAGAAGATATTAAAAATTCTAATCGAAGAGATTTTCGTTTTTAAATAGGGGGAGGATAAATATATGGGGTTAAATGATGTTGCATCAGCAGAACGTATTCATATAGGCTTTTTTGGATTAAGAAATGCTGGGAAATCAAGTGTTGTTAATAGCATTACAAACCAGAGTCTTTCAGTAGTATCACCTGTTAAAGGGACAACAACTGATCCAGTCAAAAAAGCTATGGAACTTTTACCTTTAGGTCCAGTTGTTATTATTGATACACCTGGTATTGATGATGAAGGAGAACTAGGAGAATTACGTGTCAGAAAAGCCAAAGACACGCTTAGTCATAGTGATATAGCTGTTCTTGTTGTTGATGCGACATGTGGGCTAACAACTATAGACCAACAACTAATTTCTCTTTTTAAAGAACGCCAAATACCATATATCATTGCTTATAATAAGTCTGATTTAATGACAAATTATCCTATTTCTAAAGAAAATGAAATATACATAAGTGCTAAGGAAAAGTATAATATTAATGAACTAAAAGAAATGATTGCTAGATTGGCTAAGCAAAATAAGAATCATAAGGAATTAATTGCAGATCTATTATCTCCAGGAGATATTGTTGTTTTAGTTATACCGATTGATTCATCAGCACCAAAAGGAAGACTAATACTCCCTCAACAACAAACAATAAGGGCTATTTTAGATGCAGGATGTATTGTTGTATCATGTCAAGATAATGAATTAAAACAAACACTTGCTGCTTTATCAAAACAACCAAAGCTTGTTATAACAGATTCACAAGTTTTTCAAAAAGTTGCAAAGGATGTACCTGAAAATATTTTATTAACATCCTTTTCTATATTGTTTGCAAGATATAAAGGAGATATTGTAGAGGTCGTTAAAGGAGCGACTCAGTTAGATCATCTTCAAGATGGAGATACAGTTTTAATTAGTGAAGGATGTACACATCATCGTCAATGTGAGGATATTGGAACAGTGAAATTACCTCGATGGATAAAGCAATATACAGGTAAGGATATTCAATTTGTTTTTACTTCAGGAACAGAGTTTCCTGCTGATTTACCTTATTCACTTATCATTCATTGTGGAGGATGTATGTTAAATCAAAAAGAGATGAACTATCGTATTCAATATGCGAGTCTTCAACAAGTTCCTATAACAAATTATGGACTTGCGATTGCACATATGAATGGTATACTTTATCGAAGTTTAAAACCTTTCCCAAATCTATTAGAATTATTTGATTAAATGATATATGCTGATATAGTAAAAATAGAGAAGTAAGTCATAAATATGTCAATGAAGGATTAACTATAAAGTTGATCCTTATTTTTATGATTATTTTATAAAAATAAAAAATAGAATTCTTTTGATTATATCAACAATAATTTATTATTGTGTTTTGACATAATTGTGTTATAATCTAAAAGTTGAAAAGGAGTGCGAAATATGAATATTAGAAATATAGCAATTATTGCACATGTTGACCATGGAAAAACAACATTGGTTGATCAATTATTAAAATTATCTGGAACATTAAAAGATAATGAACAAATTGCAGAAAGAGCAATGGATTCTAATGCTTTGGAAAGAGAAAGAGGAATTACAATCCTATCAAAAAATACAGCAATTAATTATAAAGATTATAGAATTAATATAATGGATACACCAGGTCATGCTGACTTTGGTGGAGAAGTAGAACGTATTATGAATATGGTAGATGGCGTTTTACTTGTTGTTGATGCATACGAAGGAACAATGCCTCAAACAAGATTTGTTTTAAAGAAGGCTTTAGAGGCTAAGGTTAAACCTATTGTTGTTATTAATAAAGTGGATAGACCTGTTGTAAGAATAGATGAAGTTATGGATGAAGTGCTTGAGTTATTTATGGAACTTGGAGCAGATGATAATCAATTAGATTTTCCAACTGTATTCGTTTCAGCTTTACAAGGAACATCAAGTTTAGATTCTGATATAGCTACTCAAGTGCCAAATATGGATTGTTTATTTGACATGATTATTAATGAAATACCAGAACCATTAGTAGATGAAGAAGGGGGACTTCAATTCCAACCAGCTTTATTGGACTATAATGATTATGTAGGACGTATTGGAATTGGACGTATTCAAAGAGGGAAAGTACATGTGAATGAATCTGTGATTTGTTTACGTGCAGATGGAACAAAAACACAATTTAGAATTCAAAAATTATTTGGTTTCATCGGATTACATAGAGTAGAAATAGAAGAAGCAAGTGCTGGAGATATTGTAGCAATTGCAGGATTATCTGATATTGGTGTGGGTGAGACTGTATGTGAACCTGGGCACGAAGAACCATTACCATTATTGCATGTAGATGAACCAACAATTCAAATGGTTTTTGGAACAAATACATCACCATTTGCTGGTAAAGAAGGTAAATTTGTAACTGCAAGTAAAGTAGAAGAAAGATTATTTAGAGAAACAAATAGAGATGTATCTTTAAAAATTGAAAGAATTCCTAATAGTGAAGAATGGATTGTTTCAGGACGTGGAGAATTACATTTATCTATATTAATAGAAAATATGCGTAGAGAAGGTTTTGAACTTCAAGTGTCAAAACCAAAAGTTATTGTAAAAGATATTGATGGTGTTAAATGTGAACCATATGAAGAAGTCTTTATCGAAGCACCAGATGAATGTATTGGAAGTGTTATTGAATCTTTGGGATTTAGACATGGTACATTAGAAAATATGGATTCAAATGATGGAATGACAAAAGTACACTATACTATTCCTTCACGTGGTTTGATAGGTTTTATGACAAACTTCTTAACAATGACAAAAGGATATGGAATCATTAATCATTCATTCTTAGAATACAGACCAATGGAAGGAGATACTGTTGGAGAAAGACAATTAGGTGTTCTTGTATCTATTGATAATGGACAAACAACAGCTTATGCTTTAGGTGGTGTAGAAGATAGAGGTGTTATGTTTGTTGGACCTGGGGTAGAGGTTTATGAAGGAATGATTGTGGGAGAACACAGTCGTGATAATGATTTGGTTGTTAATGTCACAAAGGGAAAACAATTAACAAATACACGTTCTTCTACAAAAGATTCTACTGTTGTTTTGAAGAAACCAAGAGTCTTTAATTTAGAAGCCTGTCTTGATTATATTAATGATGATGAATTAGTAGAAGTAACACCTGAATCTATTCGATTAAGAAAACGTTTATTAACAGAGATGGAAAGAAGAAAAGCATTTACAAAGAAGTAAAAAAGAGGGGAATTATGAAGAAGTTAGAGGGTTTTGAACAAATTGGATTTAAAGTTAATAAGGAACATCATGTTGCATATGGAATGATTGATGGATTTAAGTATTTAGTTAATTTCTTAGCTAATCAAAAACAATATTCAATTATGCTTACAGTTCTTGGGGATAATGAAGATATATTAACAACATATATGAATTCATTAGAACAAAATCCAATTGTCAATTGGTCATTCTATCGTGATCAAACAATTGTTATTAATATTAAAAATACTAATGAATTAACAGTAACAGATTTAGAATCATTAATGAAAAATTTATCAGCATTTTGTCATACAAATGGATATGTACAAAGTTGTCCACATTGTAAGGAAGAAAAAGGTGTTGAAGTATGCAGTGTTAATGGAGAAAATGTTTTAATGTGTTCTGAATGTTTTGAAAACACAACTGCAAGTCAACCAGTAGAAAAACCAGTCAATTTACCAATGGGAATATTAGGCGCTTTAGTTGGATCACTTATTGGTGTAGCTGTTTGGGTAATTATTTATAAGCTAGGTTATGTTGCAGGTATTACAGGTTTTATTATGTCCGTATGTTGTTTTAAAGGATATGAGTTATTAGGTGGACGTATAGATAAAAAGGGTGTATATATTGCTCTTGTGATTGCAGTTGTTATGCTTGCGTTTGCCGAAATGGTTGCTCTAGGGTTAGAAATTCATTCTGTTATGAATGAGTATTACTCTATAGGTCTATTTGATGCATTTGCACTTATTCCAACGTTCTTGGGAGATAGCGAAATTGTGTTTGGCGTTGTTAAAGACTTGTTGTCAGGATATTTATTAATGGGAATTGCAAGTTTTTCTTATACTAGAAATATTCATCATATGACAAAGACAAGTGGTGTGAATGAAAGATTAGGGTAATGACATTTATTGATAAAAAGTCTTTGTTATATAAAAATATTTACAATAAATATAAATAAATAGAGATAAAAATAAGAATATTTTATAAAACACGTTAATAAATTTGTGTTTATAATAAAAAAATGATATATTATTTGACATAAATGCAAGAGATATCTTGATAAAGATAGCGCTTTCATTTATAATATGATTAAGGGAGGACATATAGTGAAATTAAAATTACAAGTACAATTTAATAATAAAAATGTTGAAGCAACTGATATTGAAAAGACAGTTAAAGAGGATGTTAAATCAAAAGGTGTAAAAATAAACACTATTGATACATTAGAGGTTTACTTTAAACCAGAAGATTCTTCAGTATATTATGTTGCAACAACAAAAGCTGGTGAAGTAATTGGTAATGATGAACCATTATTTATTGCTTAACATGTAGTATTACTATAAGATATACCCAAGGAATTGATATGAACACTTAATAAAAGTGTTCATATTTTTTTCAATATTGAAAGAATATAGAAGAAAAATAGTTTATTCTTAAGAAGATTTATTAATTAAAAGGAGAAAGTGGAAAAGCTTTCTTTGTTTGTGCAGAGAAAAACAATGATTATCAAAAAGTTTTATGATATACTAGAATCAATAAGTAGGAGGTTTCTTATGAAAAAGTTATGTATTTTAATTTTGACTATTTTGTTGTTAACAGGATGTTCTTCAAAAAAAGAAGCAAATACATTAATGGTTACACGTGATAATGTATTATATGCTTTATATAATGAAAGAGGTAAGAAGTTAACAACTTATCAATATAAAACATTTGAAGAAATAGATGGTATAGGATATATTGTTACAAACAAAGAAGATGAAAAAGGTTTTATTTCTTTAAATGGGGACGAAATTATTCCTTTTGGAGAATATGAAACTTTAGAAGCAACAGATCATATGTTATATGCTACAAAGAAAGTAGAAGAAACTAAAGAGAAAAAAGAAGAAAAGAAAGACAAAGAAACTAAGTCAAAGAAAAAGGAAGATAGTAAGAAAGAGGAATCAAAAAAATCTGCATATGTTCATGATAATTTATATGTGTTGAATAAAGAGGGGAAAGTCTTGTATTCAGCAAGTCAGGATGTAGGAATTTATAAAGGCGAATTACCTGTCATTCAAACAAAAGATGAGTATATTGTTTTATATAAAGATGGAGAAGTGTTAGAGAAAACGAAAGATGAAGTGACTTATGCACAACATTATAATCAATCTCCATGTTTTGTGATTAGTTATAAAGATCATTCAGTTTTATATGACTTTTTAGAAAGTGAGGAAGAAGCTAAAACTACTCAGATTGAAAAAGGTGGAAAATTCCAAATTGTTGCATTAGAAGAAAGCATGAATAAAGGAATTGTTCTTTATGATGAAGAAGATAATTGTATGATTTATCTTGATAGAGAAAATCAATCTATGGATGAACAAACTATTGATATAGATAAAATATATTATGATGAAAAAAATAATATTATTATAGATCAAAAGCATACACGATATATCTATATGCCAGGTAAAAAATTAATAGAAGTCAATTCTTATTATTTATCAGGTAGCAATTATTTAAATCGATCTTACGTTATTTATGGGCCACATGATATTTATAAAGATGAGAAAAAAGTCGGAGAATTAACAAATTGCCAACTTTATCCATCACCAGAACTTATTCAATCAGAGATATTCCCAGTATATGTAAAGAGTAGTGGTTTTCAATATTATAATTTTGATGGTAAGAAAGTTTTAGAAAAAGTATATTTAGATGCACAACCTTTTGATATAAATTCACGAGCTGTTGTTAAAGAGAAAGAAGCAGGATATTCATTAATTAATGATAAAGGAAACACTATGACTCAACAATATTATACAAATATAAAGTACATAGGTAGTTCATATTATGCTGTTTATAATGAAGAAGGAAAGTTTGGTGTTATCAATACTGAGGGACAAGAGATTTTCCCTATAGAATACACATCTATGTCAGATGATCCAATAGTTGTTTATGAAGATAGAAACTATTTGATTTTAGATAAGAATGGTAGAGGTTATATCTATGATATGGATGATGATATGAAAGAAATATTCTCTACTGAGGGAAAGATTACTTTTGATACAAAGGGATTCTTTATTGTTGGAAATGAATATTTTACATTTGATGGAGAAAGATTGGAGTAAAGATATGATAGAATATGTTATTGTTTTATTTGTTGGATTTGTTGTAATGATGTTTTTAACACAACTTGTATTTTTTGAAATGGCAAGAAAGAAAATGGTTGAAGCAAATAACTTAAACTGGTTCTTAGCTTTAGATAAACCGTTTCATTACAATAGAACTGGCTATATGATTTTTGTATGTTTGATTTGTTATTTGATATCTAGTCCTGAAGAATTATTTACTATAAATTGGTTTATTTACTTTATTGTCTTTTTAGCATTAGGTGTTATAGCTGATATGATAGTACAATATTTAATACTTTTCTATAGTAAAAAGAGATGTCAAAAAAGTATTTCAGATGCTCGTTTATTAAAAAAAGAACTTATTGAAATATCACAAACTATGACAGAAGATATAACATATCAAGAAAGTATAGCACAATATAATGAAAAAGATGTTCTCAATAAATATGTGGATCCATCTTCTCATTTGGCTTTTTTGACAGTTGATGGTGGAGAGTATGTCAAAGATTATAATCGATTTACAGAGGCTACATTTGTTGTAGAGCCTTATGGAGATATAGAAAAAACAAAATTAAAATTAGCTGATTTACCAGTTAAAGTGACAAAGTTAACACCTGCTGGACAAATGCCATTTAAAGATCAAAAGATAGATGTTATGGTCTGCATGAATTCAAATTATGATAAGCATGAGATTGCTCGTGTATTGAAACATGGTGGTTACTTCTTAGTTAATCAAAATGGAACAGCTAATTATAAGGAGTTTCTTCAAATGTATATGCCATTTGGTATGAAGGGATCTTGGGATGCTTATTCATGTGCCCAAACACTTGAGGAGATAGGAATGCGAATTATTGATAAGTTTGAAGATTATGGAACAATTCGTTTTGGAAGCATACAAGCAATACATAGTTATTTTAAGAAGGTATCTCCAGATTTGGCAGATATGAATAAATATCAAACATTTTACTTGAATGCATTAAAAGCAATTAAAGAAAATAGCTTTTATGAAATAACAACACATAAGTTTTTGGTTGTTGCACAGAAAGGATAATATCCTTTTTTCTTTACCGTTTGACATTTTAACTGTAATAAAAACAATAATAAAATAGGGCAATAAAAATAAAACTATAAGCAAAAAAAATTATTGCAAAAAATATGGAAATGTATTTTTTATGTGGTATAATAATTATATAAATAATTTAAGGAGGAGTCTATAATGGCAGAAAAATTATCTTTTGTAGTTTCAGATCCAGTTGGATTACATGCTAGACCTGCAACTATCTTAGTAAACCAAGCTAGTAAGTTTACTAGTAATATTAAATTAATTTACAATGGTAAAGAAGTAAACCTTAAATCAATTATGGGAGTTATGTCTTTAGGTGTTCCAACTAAAGCAACTGTAGAAATCGTTGCTGAAGGTGAAGATGAAAAAGATGTAATTGCTTCAATCGCTAAAGTAATTAAAGAACAAAAAGTTGCTGAATAATAATGGTGGCAAATCAAAAGAGACGTTAAGTCTCTTTTTTCTTTACTTATAAAAAAATTATGTTATCATATATTTAGATATTTAGACAAATATCTAAATATATGAAGTGAGGAGAAATAAAATGGGAGATGTATTTAAAGCATTAAGTGATCCAACAAGGCGGAAAATATTAGAATTATTACAAGAGCGACCATTAAATGCAGGTGAAATAGCAGACTATTTTCAAATAACGAAACCATCTATATCTCATCATTTGGTTATATTGAAGAATAGTGGACTTATTATTGACGAAAGAAGAGGTCAAAATATTATATATAGTATTGATATGACGGTTTTTCAAGAAATGATGAAATGGTTTATGAACTTCTTAGAAGGAGGAGATAATGATGAAGAGTAGGATGTTTGATATATTTATATGGGGTATAACAGTTGTATTTTTTATAGGTGTATTCTTTTTACCTGAGCAAGTTCCGTTGCATTGGAATGTGAATTGGGAAATTGATCGTTATGGGAGTAGATATGAGCTATTAATTGTGATATTTATACCATTAATAACTTACTATGGGTTGTTGCTTACAAAGAAAATAGATCCTAAATTAAAAATCATAAAAAAAAGGGAAAGAACATATGAATTGATAAGAAAACTTATATCAATTTTCTTTGTGTTAGTAGTCGGTTTCTTCTATATTCTTACTATTAGCCCAATAGAAAATGCAACATTTATTGTATGCTTTTTAATAGGTGGGCTGTATACTCTTGTAGGGAATTACATGCCTAAATTTCCACAAAATTACTTTCTTGGAATAAGAAATCCATGGACATTATCTAATGAAAGGGTATGGATACAAACACATAAAAAGGGCGGTTATTTATATGTAATAGGTGGTTTATTAATTATTTTGGGAGGTCTTTTATCACCAAAGAAAAGTATTATCATTATAATATCGGTGGTTATTATTGATGTTTTATTAACAATGTCTTATTCATATATTGAATATAAAAGATTGACTAAATAATATTTTATAGTATAATAATAATATAAATAATTTTAATAATTAAAATGAAAGAAGGATAGTTATGTTAAGAATTGAACATTTAACAAAGAAGTTTGATCAATATAAGGCTGTGGATGATTTATCATTGCATATAGAAAGAGGAGAAATTTATGGCTTTATTGGTCATAATGGGGCTGGGAAAACGACAACACTAAAATCAATTGTTGGAATTTTACCATTTGATGAAGGAAATATTTATATCGATGGAAAATCAATTCAAGGAGAACCTTTAGAATGTAAGAAGATAATGGCTTATATTCCAGATAATCCAGATTTGTATGAATATTTAACAGGTATTCAATATCTTAATTTTGTTGCTGATGTTTATCAGGTATCTAAAAATGATCGAGAAGTTAAAATTCATAAATATGCTGAGATGTTAGAATTAATGGACGACTTAGCTCAACCTATTAGTGCTTATTCTCATGGTATGAAGCAAAAGCTAGCAGTTATTGCTGCATTTATTCACCAACCACGTCTTATCATTATGGATGAACCATTTGTAGGACTTGATCCAAAGGCTTCTCATTTATTGAAACAAATGATGAGAGAACATTGTGATCAAGGTGGAGCTATATTCTTTTCGACACATGTTTTAGAAGTGGCAGAAAAATTATGTGATCATATAGCAATTATTAAACAAGGAAAACTTGTGATTAGTGGACGTACCCAAGATGTTACTCAAAATGAATCTTTAGAAGATATATTCTTAGAATTGGAGAATGACAATGCTTAAGACTTTGATTAAATTAAGAATAAAGGGAATCTTTTTAAGGCAGACGAGAGGTAGTAAAAAGAAGAAAACGTCTATTGGGAAGATTGCTTTGATGGCTATTTTATTTGGGTATGTTGCCATTGTTTTTTTGGGAATGTTTGGAATGTTATTCTTTTCAATTGTTTATTCGTTACATTCAATGCATATAGATGAATTATATTTTTCGTTAATGAGTATATTGATTATTATGTTTTGTTTTATTGGAAGTGTGTTTATAACACATCATGAGATATATGAAGCGAAAGATAATGAATTACTATTATCGATGCCAATAAGTAATAAAGATATATTATTAAGTCGTATTTTTACAATACTTATTTTAAATTATATTTATGAGTTAATCATTGCGATACCAGCATTATTTGTATATATAGTATCTGTTGGAATGGAAGTTATGCAAATTATTCTATTTGTTGGAGTGATATTAACATTACCACTTTTTGTACTTGCATTATCATGTTTATTTGGCTGGATACTTGCACATATTCTCGTCAGAGCTAAAATGAAAAATGTTATAACAATTATTTTATATGTTGCTTTTATGGGATGCTATTTCTATGTTATTAATTCTATTGAAGGTTATATAGGTTGGTTACTTCAAAATGGAGAAACTATAGCAAATGCTATTGAAAAGGGAGCATTTCCTATTTATCATCTGAGCATAGCTATAAGTGAAGGAAATATTTTAAGTTTTC
The DNA here is from genome assembly GCA_021768625.1 of Candidatus Stoquefichus sp. GTDB lineage: Bacteria > Bacillota_I > Bacilli_A > Erysipelotrichales > Coprobacillaceae > MGBC163490. The sequence goes on from JAETUM010000008.1 coordinate 45,685, forward strand.
TTATTTATTTTGTTTGTGCTATTGTTCCATTTATTGTTGTCATATATCTTTTATCAACAAACTTTATTAAGTTAGCAACAACAAAACCAAAACTTAAGAAAAATGTTTATAAAGTTAAAGAGATGAAGACAAATTCTTTGAAAAAAGCTTTATTAATAAGAGAAATCAAGCATTTTACATCAAATGCTATGGTTATGTTAAATGGTGCTGTAGGTATTATCTTTTGTATTATAGGTACGATTGCAGTATTTATATATGGAAATCAAATTAAGTTTGTTATAGCTATGATACCAGAACTTTCTGGTATGATCGTGCCAATTTTATGCTTGGTAGGAATAGGTGTTAATTCAATGAATATGATTAGTGCATCTTCTATCTCTTTAGAAGGAAATAGATTATGGATTATTAAAACATTACCAATTCAAGCAAAAGATATTCTTATGATTAAATTAATGTTACACTTATTATTTTGTATACCAGCGGGTCTTATCTTTTCTATAGCAACAGTTATTGTTTTTGAAGTAGATATTTTAAATGCTATACTCGTTGTTATGGCACCTGTTTTATTTACAACTTTTATAGATTTATTAGGGTTATTACTTAATTTATGGAAACCAAAGTTTGATTGGGTCAATGAAACAGTATGTGTTAAACAAAGTGTGCCTAGTATATTGACAATGTTTATTGCTATGGGGTTGGCTTTTGTGATAGGTATATGTTATATGCTTATTGGAAACTTTGTAACATTAGATATTTATATGTATATGATGTTTATTGTCTTCATTATTTTAGATATTGCTCTTTACTATATGTTAAATACATGGGGAGTTAGAAGATTTGAACAATTATAAATTGATATTATTAGGGATTATATCGTTGATATAGTCCTTTTTATATTATAAGAAATAAAATGAGTAGGAAAAAGATCAATGAGAATTACCATCTTGAATTAAGGAGTTAGATTATCTTAAAGAATTATCAGGAGAGTATTTTAGGATAAAAAATAATATTGATCATATGATGAAGGGAATCAACAAGGAGTTGTATGAGAAAATATTTAGATGATATAAGTTTTAAAATAGAAAGATATTTGACTTTAAATCTGCTTATGATATAGAATATGAATATATTTTAAACGGTTCACTTTAAATTTAATAAAAATAGTGGAATTTTAGTTCCACTATTTTTTAAATTGAATAATTGTTTTAAATAAATCACCATCAAGTTGAATATAGAGGTGTCCACCTTGTAATTCTGTAAAGCTTTTTACAATAGCTAGTCCTAAACCTGAACCACTTGTATTTCTGGATTTATCACCTTGTACAAATCTCTCAACAATTTCATTTTCATTAAAAGTCATTTCATCTTTAGAAATGTTTCTAAAAATAATTTTAACATATTCATCATCATCTTCAATATGAATATAAACACGCGTATTTTCTAAAGCATATTTATTAATATTTACAAATAAATTTTCAAAAATACGATAAGTTTTAGAACTATCTAGAGGACATATTATTTTATCTTGTTCATATTGATAACGCACAGTTAAGCCATTAGCTATAAATTGATCTTGATATTCTAATTCAACTTGTTTAATCATAGAAATAATATCTACATCAACAATATCTAATCTAACATCACCACTATTAGCTTTACTTACTTCAAATAAATCATCAATTAAATTTTTAAGTCTTAAAGAATTTCTTTCTAATATTTGTATATATTCTATTCTTTGTTGTTCTTCTAAATGATTATTTTTCAAAAGATCAACATAAGTAATAATAGAAGTTAAAGGTGTTTTTAAATCATGAGAAACATTAGAAATAAGTTCTGTCTTTGTTCGTTGAGATTTAACTTCTTCATTGACTGCTTTTTGAAATCCATCTTTAATATGAGAAAATTCATTTTTAAGTGGGTTAAACATACCTATATCTTCATTAATTTCATAATCAAAACGACCATTAGATAGTTGTTGTGTTGCATTTAAAAGAACTTGATAATTATTCTGTACTTCATTGAATTTCTTTTTTAAAAGAACAAATAAAATAATAGAATAAATCAAAATAAGAAGTCCACTTATACTAAAGAATTTAAGGATAAACATAATAATGATAAAGTTGAATATAACTATTTTTAATATAATCTTATTTATATTATCTTGAAAATCAAAGTTTAAAATATTAAATATATATTTTTTACATCTTACATAAATCCAATAGAAACAAGTGTTTTCCATATAATAATTTTTTAAACCTTTATTGAATAAATACTTTAACATATAGAATAAAATAGCAAACCAAGTAAAGAAGATAAACCACATTCCAATATTAAAAAGTGGTGTTAAATATGGTTCCATATATTCTATTGCAAATGCCTCATAAAAACTGGTGATTTCGTGACTTGCTGTTATACGAATTATTTGAATTAAAGCTTCCATAATTGCATATAAGGAACATATCCAAGCAATTGATAATATCTCAAACTTAATTTCTGAAATGAATGAAAAGAACTTATTATCTTTTTCAGATGAAAATGGAATGATAAGAATAGTTAAAGCTGTAACTAATATTCCTAATAATGCAAATGGAATCATGTATATATAAATTTGATTACTATAGCTATAAAAATTATCTAAATCATTACTCATACTCGCATCCATAACAAGGTTGTATGGAATGGCATAAGTAATAGTTAAATCTTTAGGAGTATATACAAGGAGTTCTATATCTTGATCAAAATAAGAATCTGGCTGTACAAAGTCATGATAAGACTCAAGATGATTATTCATATTAGGACTACTAAATTGAATAGAAGCTTGATGATCACTATCAAATGTAACTTGGTAGTAATATTGATATTTTTTTTGTAAATTTTTATTTTCTTCAATATCTTTAAGATTATCATTTGTATTTGAAAGAACTTTCTTTGTTTTGGTATCAACAGCATAATAGTAAATATTTTTTTCTTTTTTTAATTGCTCTTCACTCTTTTGAAAACTAGCAATATCATCACCTTGACATTGCTTAAGATAAGAATTTAACTTACCAGAAGAATGAAAATATTGAAGATATCCATCTTTTGGATTGTCTATACTTTTATCAATAACATAATTATAGTAACGAGTATTATACATAATATAAGAAATAATAGAGTTATCATAATTTTTTTCTTTAGCGTGTGATTGAATACTAGGATACATAGACCATAGGCCAATGCTAGAAAGTAATAACACAGCAATAATAATTACTGTTGAAATATATTTATTCTTTTTCATATTTTACCTACCTTGCTTTTCAATTTTATATCCAACACCCCAAACAACTTTTAAATATTTTGGATTCTTTGGATCAATTTCAATTTTTTCCCTTAAATTACGAACATGAACCATAACAGTATCTGTATTGATAGCATCTTCTTTCCAAACACTTTCATAAATATTATCAGCAGAAAAAACTTTACCTGGATACTCCATCAATAATTGTAAGATTTTAAATTCAATAGGAGTTACCTTTATAGTTTCTCCATCTACACTAACTTGCTTTGTATCAAGATTAAGCTCTAATCCACCAACAATATAACAATTTTCCTGTTGATGATTCACTAAATTTAAGTAACGAGAATAACGACGTAATTGTGACGAAACACGTGCTAAAAGTTCCATTGGAACGAAAGGCTTAGTAACATAATCATCTGCCCCAATATTTAAACCTGTTATCTTATCAATGTCTTCTGATTTGGCAGACAACATAATAATTGGAAAGTCATACTTTTCTCTTATTTTCATAGTCATTTGAATTCCATCCATAATAGGCATCATAATATCTACAATAGCTAAATGTATTGTATTTTGAGATAAAATCTGCAAACCTTCTTCACCATTATGAGCCTTTAATACATGATAACCCTGATTCTTTAAATAAATTTCTATTGCATTACATATTTCAATTTCATCTTCTACAACTAAAATATTATATTCCATTAAAAATCCCCCACTTTACTCTTTTATTATACTGAAAACAAAATAAGAAAAGTAGAGGGAAAAACGAAAGATTTTCTAAAGATTATAAGGAATTTCATGCTTATGGATAATCTTTTTATAAAAGATAATTCCAATAAGAGAAATAATCCCAGTTAAGGCAAATACAATTATTGAGAAAACATAGTTTTTAACACCAATAGCATCGCCTCCAATAGTACTTGTTATGATGGAAGGAATTCTTGCAATAGTTGTAATAAAGAGAAAAGTTTTGAGTTTCATATCAGTAAGTGGAATAAAATATGTGAGTATATCTTTGGGTGTTCCAGGTATAAAAAATATAATAAACAATAAGATATTTAAATTTTCTTTGTTTTGTAAAAATTGCATTTCATTTATTTTCTTTAGACCAATAAAATGATCAATAAAAGTTATTCCCCATTTTTTCACAAAGATATAAATGAAAGTAGAACCAATCGCACTTCCCAGCATGCATATTAATAAACCATGAATAGGTCCATATAAATATCCTGACATAACTTCAATAATTTCTCCTGGTAAAAAAACAAAAATAACTTGTAATGCCATAATACCAGCAAAAATCAACTGACCAAATATTCCAAATGCCTGTAGTTCTTGTCTTAATCTTTGAGGATTCTCAAATAAGCTCATTAAAGGTTGATAACAAATAATACAAATAATACTCATTATAAGAAAACAAATAAGTATAAATTCTATTTCTTTATATTTTTCTTTGAAAAAGTTCAATTTCATCACTCCTATCGTCATATATAAGTATGGACAATAAAAGTAAAAACTCTCCTATAAAAAAAGAAAAGAAAAACGAAAGAAAAAAGAAGGAAATTATTTTTTTCCTTCAATAAAATAGGTTGCTTCCATATCAGCGGTACTTAATGCAAAAGCAAGGGGAAACATTTCGAATGCAGCACCCACATTTCTTGCATCCTCACTACCAGAGAATCCCATATGATAACGAATAGCAAATGCTTCTTCTCTTGTTAATCGCATATAGCCACTAATCATATAAACACTTTTTTCACCATGTCCATAAGGCAAGGTATCATTATATTCAAATGTGGGAACTTGAATCCATTGTCCATTTTCTTTAACATTTCGTGTTCCCTTTTTATAACAATTGATTTTACATAGATCATGTAATAAAGCAACAATCGCAATAGATTCCTCTGTATATGATAAATGATATGTTTCTTTGACTCTATCTCTAGATAGATAATCTTTTAAACAATCATAGACATTTAAACTATGATCTAAAAGTCCACCCTCGTAGCTTCCATGAAAACGAGCACTTGCAGGAGCATCGAAGAAGTCAGAATTTTTAGATAATAAAAATTCTAATAATTTTTCACTACCCTCTCTATGAATATATCTTTTATAAATATCAATGAATCTTTCTTTATTATTCATATTATCACATCCTTTTCATCATTATAACATAATTTTAAAAGCAACAAAATTATTCATTATATTTTCATATTATTTATGTAAAATAATAGTGGTGATTCATATGATAGAATTTTTCTTTGAAATTATTTTTGAAATAATAGGTGAATGTTTTAGTGGTTTTATTAAAAATAGAAGAATTCATATATGGATAAGATTATTTGTCTTATCATTATTTTGGATTCCGTTAATAGGTCTCATGTTTTTTGTAACATATAGAATGTATCAAGATACTTCACAAGTTCATCTTTTGATTATTTTAGGTATTCTAGATATAATATTGATTGTATCGTGGTTAAAAACAATGATAGGGATTATGAGGAGATCGTGAGAATATGAAAAAGGTTAAAACAAATGCATTAAGGATGCTTGATCAAGCAAAGATAAATTATGAAACAAAAGAATATGAATATGATGATAATCATTTAAGTGGTGATCATGTTTTAAAACAAGTGGATTTAGATAAAGATGCTGTTTATAAAACTTTGGTTTTAAAAGGAACAAAGGATTATTTGGTTTGTTGTATTCCTGTTTTGGAAGAAATAGATTTAAAGAAGCTTGCTAAGGTAACTGGGCATAAAAGTGTAGAAATGGTTCGTCAAAAAGATTTGCTGAATTTAACAGGATATATAAGAGGAGGATGTTCTCCAGTAGGAATGAAAAAGACTTTTCCAACTTATATTCAAGAAGATGTTATTTTACAGGATAAAATTGCGGTAAGTGCAGGGAAAAGAGGTCTACAAATGATTTTAAGTCCGCAAGACTTAATAACTATAACAAATGCAAAATGTGTGGATGTTATAAAATAGGTTATATTTGATAATATAGAAGATAAATTTTATTTTTTTGGAAACGTTTCCAAAATTTCATTTTTTTATGGTTTTCACGTCTTAGCTTTGTTATAATAATTTTAAGAGGTGACTAAAAATGAATTATGAAGAAAAATATCAAAAGTGGATCAGTAAAGAAGATTTAGATCCTACATTAAAAGCAGAATTATTAAGTATGGATGAAACTGCAAAAGAAGATGCATTTTACACTGATGTAGAATTTGGAACAGCAGGTATGCGTGGTATTTTAGGAGCAGGAACTAACAGATTAAATATTTATGTTATTCAAAAGGCTAATGTTGGTTTTGCTAAATATATTGCATCATTACCAGATGGAAAAGAAAAAGGAGTAGCAATAGGATATGATAATAGAAATATGTCTTATCAATTTGCTATTGAAAGTGCAAAGGTTTTAGCAACTTATGGTATTAAGTCATTTATTTTTGAAGCACTAAGACCAACACCTGAGTTATCATTTGCAGTACGTTTCTTAAAATGTGCTGGAGGTATTATGATTACTGCATCACATAATCCTAAAGAATATAATGGGTACAAGGTTTATGATGATACAGGATGTCAATTATTACCTGAAGCTGCTGATCAGGTTGTAAAATATGTTAATGAAGTTGAAGATGAATTAAATATTAAAGTATTAAGTGATGAAGAAGCTTATCCATATATGACATGGATTGGAGAAGAAGTTGACGCAGCATACTACGAAGCTGTTAAAGGAATTGAAGTGAATCCAGGTATGGATAAAAATGACTTCAAAATTGTCTTCTCTCCACAACATGGAACTGCTAATATTCCAGTAAGAACTGTATTAAAGGATTTAGGATATGATGTTGTGCCAGTACTTGCACAATGTGCACCAGATCCAAACTATACAAATACAAAATCACCAAACCCAGAAGTTGATGTTGCTTATGAATTAGCAATTAAAAAAGCTAAAGAAGTTGATGCAGATGTTGTTGTTATTACTGATCCTGATGGGGATAGATTAGGTGTTGTTGCTAAACATAATGGAGAATATGTATTGATGAGTGGTAACCAATCTGCTGCTGTATATCTTGAATATATTTTAAGTCAAATGAAAGAAAAAGGAACATTACCTTCTAATGCAGTTATGTATAATACAATTGTTACATCTGATTTAGGGGAATTAGTAGCAAGAAGCTATGGTGTAGATGTAGAAAAAACATTAACTGGTTTTAAATTTATTGGTGATAAGATTCGTAAATATGAAGCTACAAAAGAAAAGGTATTTGTATTTGGATATGAAGAATCTTATGGATGTGTTATTAAAGACTTCGTAAGAGATAAAGATGCTGTTCAAGCTGTATTGACTGCTGCTGAAGCAGGTAATTATTATAAGAAACAAGGTAAAGATTTAATTGATGTTTTAAATGAATTATATGCTAAACATGGTACATTTAAAGAAAGTCAAATTGCTATTTCTAAAGCTGGTGCAGCTGGAAGTACAAGAATCAAAGAAATTATGTCTAATTTAAGAGAAGATGCTCCTGCACAAATCGGTAATGTAAAAGTTGTAGCTAGTGAAGATTATCAAGCAAGTGTACGTTATGAAGATGGTAAAGAATCTGTTATTGAATTACCAAAATCTAATGTATTAAAATATTACTTAGAAGATGGTTCATGGATTGCAGCAAGACCATCTGGAACTGAACCTAAGATTAAGTTTTATTTCTCAATTAAAGGTGCTACAGTTGATGAGGCTGCAACTAAGACAGAGGTATTCCAAAAAGATATGATGAAGATTGTTGGTGAATAAGATAGATTATTAATCAAAGAAAAGTATTATACAATTTCAATAATTGTTAATACTTTTTTATTTAAAATATAATAAGGTATAGAAGTTAATAAAATACAAACAAAATAGTTGATTTTATAGTGTATATATTTTTCTCTATGGTATTGTTTTCGAAATAAAAAGAACTGATAGTAAAAACATTATCAGTTCTCTTTTTTATGGGAAGAAAATATGAATTTAATATAATTTATATTAAATTTGTCTAGCTGCTATAAAACCTTCACGAATTGCATCATAGATTTGACGGACTTTTTTACTATCCCCTATATTATAGATTTCCATTTCTGTGTTTTCTTCTAGTTGGTCTGCCAAATCATATTGAGGAATAAATCCAGCTGCAATAACAATATTATCAGTTTCAATTGTTATTTCACTTCCCCATCTATCAATTAAAATTGCTTTGTTATCTTCAATAGCAGATAAACGTTTACCTGTCATAATTTTAATATTTGATTGGTTAATAGCGTTATTATAAGCTTGGCAAGAAGAACTAGGGTTAGCTAAGAATACATCTGCCATTTCTACAATAGTCACATTTTTGCCTTCTCTATCTAATTCTAATGCAGTTTCAGCACCTGTAATACCACCACCAATTACAACAACATTTTGTCCTTCTACTTTTTTTGATCCATTTAAGTAATCATTTGCATAAGTAACTGTTTCTTTATCGCTACCAGGTACATTTAAAATCCTTGTTTTTCCTCCTACAGCAATGATGACAGCATCATAATTTCCATGAACAAGCATATCATAATTAGCCTCTTCTTTGACAATTGAAATGTTAGGGTCATGAGAAATATGATCTTCGTAATAGTTAATCAAGCGTCTTATATTTGCTTTGTTATCTGGTTTACTAGCTTCTATCATGGCTCCACCAAAACTTCTTTTTTCATAAATAGTTACTTTATGCCCACGTAAAGAAGCAGTTAATGCGGCTTCACAGCCGGCAGGTCCAGCACCTACAATTGCAATATTTTTCTTGATTTCTGCTTCAACAATTGGTTTGCATTCAAATCTATATAAAGTTGGATTTACTGTACAATGAATTGGTGTATGACCTAACATACCTTTATCAATACAACCAATCATACAGTTGATGCAAGGCTTAATATCTCTTGCTTTTCCTTCTTTAGCTTTTTTTGCCCATGCAGGATCAGCTAATTGAGAACGACCTAAGGCTACAAAGTCACCATTTCCTTCAGCTAACATTTTTTCTCCTTCCTCAGGTGAGAAAATATTATGTCCGATAAATACAGGAATATTAACTGCATCTTTAATCAATTTTGTATGCTTAGCATTAAAGGCATTTGGTAACAAGAACTGTGTAGAAGCAGTTGCATGTGTACCACCCATTATATTTAAATGAGAAACACCTTCTTTTTCTAATGCTTTAGCAACTTCAATTGTTTCTTCTATACGAATACCTTCTGGTTCCCAATCTTCAGTGCTCAATTTAACACCTATAGGGAAATCTGGTCCACACTTTTGTTTCATATTTCTAACAATCTCTAATAATAGTCTCATACGATTATGCAGAGTACCACCATACATATCAGTACGTTTATTGTCATGTGGTGATAAGAAATTTGTAGGGATACATCCTGCAGCACCATGAATTTCAAGAACTTCAAATCCTGCTTTTTTAGCTCTTAAAGCAGCATCACCAAATTTTTCTACTAGTTCATGAATTTCTTCAATAGTCAATGCTCTAGGAAGTTTAAATCCCATTTCATACCATGGCTCAAAAGTAATAGGGGATGCTCCAATAACATCAGCACTTCCTACAAAACCTGCATCTCTACCAGGATGAGCTAATTGTAAACCAGGAGTAGCTCCATGTTCTTTCACAGTTTCAGCTAACAAAGTTAATCCAGCAATAAATTCATCTTTATCAGCTCTTAAACCACAAGATGTCATTGGTACAGGAACAGCATTATCCATAAAAATAAGACCTGCACCACCGTCAGCCGCTTGTGCATAAGCTTTAATCTGTCTGTCAGTTACTGTTCCATCAGGATTTCCTAAATAAGTTCCCATGGAATTACGTACAATTCTGTTCTTAATAACAACATTTCCAATTTTCCCTTTTTCAAATAAATGAGGGTAATATTTGTTTTTCATACTTTATCTCCTTATATATTCTTTATTATTTCTATAAAAAATGATATAATTATGATAAATAATTAACAAGCATTAAGATATATCAAAAAGTTGCATATGCAACTTTCTAATAGCCAATGTTGCACAGAAAGGGAAAAATGAAAGAAGATTTAAGAATCACAAAAACTAAACAGAATATTCAGTCACATTTTATTCAATTATTAAAAACTCATAGTTTTCAGGATATAACTATCAAATTATTGATTAATGAATGTCAAATTAATCGTTCTACTTTTTATAGAAATTATGAAGATAAGTATGATTTGATTTATAAAATAACAAAAGAACTTATTATGCAATTTGAAAAGGTTATTAATCCTCAATTTATTATTCTTGATATAAAAGATGAAAATGATGTAAAACCTTATTTTGTTCCATTATTAGATTATTTTAATAAACATAGGGATGTATTTATATTGTTATATAATAATAAGTTACCAGTAAATATCTTTGATGAAATGTTTTCAATTTATAGTTATTATTTATTAAATACACTTATTGACTATTATCATATTCATGATTCTCAAATTAAAATTGCTACTTATTTTTCAAATATTATTAGTTCTAATATTCTTACTGCTATAAAATGGTGGCATTTAGAAAGTCCTCAGACTTCAAAAGAAGAAATACTAAAAATAATTACTGTGACAATTGTAAATGGTGTGTTTTCAAGTTTACAATTGCAATTTGAATAATATATTAGTTTGTAATATACGAATAGCAATTATTTACATTAAAAATTATATTTCGTGAGATGAATTTATATATTTCCTTTACTCTTTGACAAAATGTTGAAGAGTTTTTTATTTAATAATTAATTAAAATCAAAGAAATTAAGAATAAAGTTTTATAATAAACACAGTATTTAATAAAGAGATATAATACTTTATTGAATAAAAAAGGATAAACTTATTTAAAAGTTTATCCTATAAATCTTATTCATACTTATTTATGACAGCATTGCTTATGTCGCAATTCTTGTAATGATTCCATAGCATAGATAGCTTTTTCTTTTATGCAGCATTCTAATTGAGCTATAGCATTGATTGTTTGTTGAACAGATTCATCAATTTCAAGTAATTCTTCTATACAGTTTGTCATACAAACTACTTTTTTTAATTTTTCTGCTTCACCATTTAAGATTTGAGCAAGAGCAGCTTCTTGCATTGAAACAGATTGTAAAATTGCAGTTAAAGCACATTTTTCATCAACACAACATTCTTCCATGATTTCACCTCCCTTTACTTTTACATTATGTAGGAATTGAAAAAACGAAAACGATAAATATCATGTAAATATAGTTATAATTAGAATTATATATAAAAACAAAAAGTAGTTTTAAAAACAGTATAGGAATTAAAGAGCCATGCTTCAGTGAGAGAATTGTCATAATAAGATATTTTTATATAATGTTTATATTTTGTTTCCCTAAATACTAAGTTATATGTATTTTCAAGCTGTTAGTAAAGTAAATACTATGTGCTAAGTGTGAGATAAGATTTTAGCTTTAATAATACAATGATATTTGATAGATATGTAAACTTAAAGTATAGACCTATTTTCGAGTAAAAGAAAAAGCCCTTTAAAGACTTGCCAGTAGAAGCATTGTAGTTATCAGGCTTCAAAATATGAAAATATTGTAACGTAGTGCCTTTCTAGGGCTGGTATACGCCACCTCTTTTAGGCATGATTATGATAAATAGACAATAATCTTTGTACAAAGATTATATGAGTTAAATTTCTTATCATGCTTTTCTATTATACAATAGTCATACAATTACTTTTTCTCTTTATTTTTTAGGCATTCGTATGCAAGAAGTATTGTAAATATTATATATAAAGCTAATGAAATGTTTTTAATTGTTGTTCTTATAACTTCTAAGGAACCCTCAAAATTTATTGTTCCTATAAGTTCGGCATGATAAATAACTATCCACACAACTAGACTCTCAAATGATAAAATAGAATAAAATATTATTTTTTTCATATAATCAATCTCCTTTCTATTTTTCTTTCTAGTATAATTCTAACATAGTATCTTATTAAAAAATATATAAATAGTAAATAGCACAAAAAGTTAACCTTTAAATTCAGATTATATTAAACAATATTTTCATTGAATAAAAGTCACTTTCTTCATTTGAAATAGAGAGGATTATAGATCTCATAGATAACATCACAATCAATAAACTCATCAAGATGACTCTTAAGAACCAAATCATCTAGAATTTTTAAAATGAGGATGCTGTTTTAAGTATGAAATATTAATCATTTCATTATAATAAGGTTTATAAGTAATACTTATAGAAGTTATTAGTATTTAAAATTGTTTATCTTCCTAAAAATAAATAAAATAGAACTATAAAAGGAAAAGAGGAGAAATAGATATGAAAGATGTGATGATTGTTACAGGAGCTGGTCAAATCAGTATGGCTATTGCTAGAAGGATAGGATATGGTAAAAAAATCATTATGGGAGACAAAAATTTTGATAATGCAAAGAAAATCTCTCAAATTATGAACGAAGCAGGATTTGATGTTGTTCCTTTTGAAATGGATTTATCATCAAGAGAATCTATTTTAGCAATGATTGAAGAAGCTCAAAAATATGGCGAAATTTCAATGTTGGTGAATGGAGCTGGTGTATCACCATCACAAGCACCAATAGAATCTATTTTAAAGGTTGATTTGTATGGAACAGCTGTATTATTAGAAGAGGTTGGTAAAGTTATTAAAAAAGGTGGAGTAGGAGTGACAATTTCAAGTCAATCTGGTTGGAGAATGCCACAATTAACTGCTCAGGAAGATGAACTTTTAGCAACAACTCCAACTGATGAATTATTGGATTTAGAAATTTTACAACCCCAAAATATCAAAGATACATTACATGCATATCAAATGGCAAAACGTTGTAATGAAAAACGTGTGATGGCAGAATCAGTCAAGTGGGGAGAACGTGGTGCAAGAATTAATGATATAGCACCAGGAATTATCGTAACTCCGTTAGCATTAGATGAATTTAATGGACCAAGAGGAGATTTCTACAAAAATATGTTTGCATCATGTCCAGCAGGAAGACCAGGAACGGCAGATGAAGTAGCTAATGTAGCAGAATTATTAATGAGCGACAAAGGTGCATTTATAACAGGATCAACTATTTTAATAGATGGTGGAGCAACATCTTCATATTATTATGGACCTTTAAAACCAAAGCAGTAGATTTGAACTGAGTGAATTTATGAAAAGGAGGAAAAACAATGGAAAAATTAAGTAGTATGTTTGGAAATGGAGAAAAGAATGAAGCTTTTGCAAAGTATTTTATAGGGCAAAGTTATTTAAATATGCTTGCTAAAAATCAAGGAGTAGGAGTTGCAAATGTAACCTTTGAACCTGGGTGTAGAAATAATTGGCATATTCACCATAAAGGGGCACAGATTTTATTAGTGACAGATGGTGAGGGATGGTATCAAGAATGGGGGAAACCAGCCCAAAAGTTAAAAGCTGGAGATGTTGTTAATATTCCTAGTGAAGTGAAACATTGGCATGGTGCAGCTAAAGATAGTTGGTTTGCTCATATAGCTATTGAAGTTCCAGCAGAAGGTGCATCAAATGAATGGTGTGAACCAGTTGAAGATGAAGAGTATTTAAAATTATAAAATAATTAAAAAACATCTCATAAATACATTAAAGATTTATTGGGTGTTTTTTATTATGAAATAGTGGATTTTCTTTTTATGGAAAATATTACAATTTTTCATGTAAATCATGTATAATAGAAACATGAAAACGATTTCAAATATAGGAGGTAATGAATAATGAGTTTTCCTAGTGATTTTTTATGGGGTGGAGCAGTAGCTGCAAACCAATGTGAAGGTGCATATTTAGAAGATGGAAAAGGTTTATCAGTACCTGATATGTTATTAGGTGGAGATGTGAATACACCAAGAACATTTTTACCAAAAACAGATCCTAACGCTTTCTATCCAAGCCATGAAGCAGTAGATTTCTATCATCATTACAAAGAAGATATTGCATTATTTGCTGAAATGGGATGGAAAGTCTTTAGATTATCTATTAATTGGGGACGTATTTTTCCTAACGGTGATGATGAAGAACCAAATGAAGCAGGTTTAGCATTTTATGACAAAGTTTTTGATGAATGTCATAAATATGGAATGGAACCATTAGTGACATTATGCCATTATGAGATTCCATGGAATATTGTAACAAAATATAATGGCTTTTCAGATAGAAGAGTTATTGATATGTTTGTGAAGTATGCAACAACATGCTTTAAGCGTTATAAAGATAAAGTTAAATATTGGCTAACATTTAATGAAATTAATATTGCCTGTATGGGTGAAGGTGGAATTGGAAATTTATATAGTTTAGGAATAATGGATCCAGATGATGTCAATGCAGATCATAGAATTCCATTAAATGAATTGAAATCAAATGAACAATTAACATTCGAAGCATTACATAATGAATTTGTTGCAAGTGCATTGACTGTTATTGAAGGGCATAAAATTAATCCTCATTTTATGATTGGTAATATGATAGCACATACAACATTATATCCTTTAACACCAAATCCAAAGGATATTATGGCTGCATTTGATGAAGAAAACTTTAAGAATAACTTCTGTGGTGATGTACAAGTTCGTGGTGAATATCCAAGTTTTATCTTTAGATATTTTAGAGAGCATGGTATTGATACGTCATTTATTACTGAAGAAGATAAGAAAATTATTAAAGAAGGAGTTGTTGATTTCTATACATTCTCATATTATATGTCTAACTGTGTAACAGTTAATGAAGATGCTGAAATGACAGCAGGAAATATGTCTGTAGGAGTAAAAAACCCATATTTAAAAGCATCTGATTGGGGATGGCAAATTGATCCAGAAGGATTACGTTATACATTAAATGTATTACATGATCGTTATCCACATACTCCATTAATGATTGTTGAAAATGGGTTTGGAGCATTTGATAAAGTAGAAGAAGATGGTTCTATTCATGATCAATATAGAATTGATTACTTTAAAGGACACATTGAAGCTATGAAAGAAGCTATTGAAGATGGAGTGCCTTTGATTGGATATACAACTTGGGGACCAATTGATTTAGTATCTGCAGGAACTGGACAATATGCAAAACGTTATGGTTTCATTTATGTAGATAGACATGATGATGGAACAGGAGATTTTTCAAGAAGCAAGAAGGATTCATTCTATTGGTATAAAAAAGTCATTGCTTCTAATGGAGAAGATTTATAAAATATGAGGAGGATTTATGAGAAAAATTGTTTTTTTAGATGTTGATGGAACATTAATAGATTATGATGCAAAATTACCTGAATCAGCAGCAAGGGCTGTTAATGAAGCAAGAGCAAATGGACATAAAGTTTATATATGTACAGGTTGTTCTAAAGCAGAAATTGAACAAAGAAATCTATGTGACTTAGATGGAATGATTGGCGGAAATGGTGCTTATGTTGAAGATAATGGACATGTAGTTATGCATCAAGGACTTACAAGAGATGAAGTTAAACATATTGTTGATTGGTGTAATGAAAGACATTTAGGATTTTATTTAGAAGCGAATAGTGGTATGTATTGTAATGATTATATGTTAGAACAAGGACCAGAAACAATGATCAAGTATGGTCAAGGTAAAGGTGCTGATTTAACTCAAGCAACACAATCTGCAAATAGTTTTGTAAATAGTTTTATACATTTGACAGGAGAAGACTTATACCGAGATGATGTGAATAAAATTAGCTTTATCTTAAGTAGTTACCAAGATCATTTAGATTCTAAAAAAGAATTCCCAACTTTAGAAGCAAATACTTGGGGAGGTAAAGGAGAACTGGCATTATTTGGAGACTTAGGACCAACAGGTATTACTAAGAAACATGCGATTGAAGTTTTGTTAAATTATTTAGATGCAGATGTAAAAGATACAATTTCATTTGGTGATGCAAAAATAGATTTGTCAATGTTTGAACTTTGTGCTTACAATGTAGCTATGGGAAATGGTGGCGTAGAAATTAAGGAAGCTGCTGACTACATTACAACAGATGTTAATGATGATGGACTGTATAATGCATTCAAATATTTAAAATTAATATAAGACTTGAGGATTTCCTCAAGTTTTTTAATGAATTTTACACTATTATTACACAAGTTCCTTTTACAATAAAATGAGGAGAGGATATGTATGTATAAAATATTGTTAGTAGAAGACGATAAAAGTATCAGAGAAATTATTGTCAAATATTTTTCAAAAAGAGAGTTTGAGGTTATAGAGGCTATAGATGGGTATGATGCATTATCTAAAATAGATTCTGCAATAAATCTTGTTCTTTTAGATATCATGATGCCAGATATTAATGGCTTGGAAGTTTGTTATCAAATAAGGTTAAGACATCAATGCCCTATTGTTTTTATTAGTGCATTAAGTGATGAAGATACTCAATTAAGAGCATTTGAATTAGGTGGTGATGATTACATAGCTAAACCTTTCTTACCATCAGTATTGTATGCAAAGTGTATAGCCATATGTAAAAGGCAATATCAAAATCAAAGTCATATGAAACGTTTTCATGATTTATCAATTAATTATGCGACACATCAAGTTTGGGTTCAAAATAAAGAAATTCGATTAGCTTATAAAGAGTATCTGTTGTTAGAATACCTTACAAAGAATGCAAATATTTTATTAGAAAGAGAGCAGATTTTAAATACTATTTGGGGATATGACTATTATGGAGATTGTAGAGCAGTTGATACGTATATCAAGAAAGTGAGAAAAAAGATAGAACCATGCCAGTATATTCATACTGTATTCAAGGTAGGTTATGTGTTTAAGGATGGAGAAAATGATGAAAAAGATATTTAAAATAACATTATTTAAAAAGATATTTTTAATTATATTTTTAGGGTTATTGTGTGTTGAGGGATTTCATATTTATTTAGACTTCCAAGAAACAGCAAGAAGTATAGCAGAAAGTAATATAACTGATTTAACAATTGATAGATTACTAGAATTAAATTATCAACTGACTAATAAATATAAAGATGTTGAGGATCAATTTTTTACTTTAGTAAAAGATACATTTCAAGATACACCAGGATATAGTGCAGTGGTTAATGAAAATAGCCAAATTGTTTATGATAATTTTATATCTTATGACACAGAACAACAAATGGTATTGACCCATAAAACCAAGCCAGAAGAGATTGAAGTTATACAGCTTGATCAATTATCTCAACAACATATTCAACAACTTAATCAGTATATTAGAAAAGTATACGAAGAAGACAATTGTAAAGAATTTTCTATATACATATCAAAATCAAAAAATAAAATAACTTACTTTAAAATAAATCAACAAGAGATTATTAATGAAAATTATACTTCAATAAAAGAGTATTCTTTAACAGAATATATTTCAAAAGAATTAAAATACACACATACTATATCTAATGGAGATGCTTATTTACTTGATTATGAAGATATGAAAGAAAAATCAAGAAAAATTGTAGAAAAGAAAATGAAATCGCATAATGATGGATATAGTGGTAAGGTTAATATAGATTATTATTTAGATGGAAATAATTTATATATTATTTCAGAAATATATGATAGTTATCCAAATCAAAATAATCAAGCAGTAAGCTTAGTAAAGATTGACTATGTATATCATAGTGATGGAATTGTCATGGATATTTTTGAAATGACAATTCAAGCCAAACAAAAAGTTTATATACTTGCTTCTTTAATGTCATTATTTATGAGTATTGTTATCTCTTATATGTTGACTAGACGGATTAAAAAAATAGACCAAAGTACACAACAGATTGCAAACAATAACTTTAATGTTAAATTAAATGAAAAGTCTCATGATGAATTGGGAACATTATCTAAAAATATAAATATGATGAGTCAACAATTAAAACAAACAATAGAACAATTAAATCAAGAAATTGCCAAAGTTAAAGAATTAGAATCATTAAGAAAAGACTTTGTTAATCAATTTACACATGAGATGAAAACACCTTTAGGTATTATTAATGGATATAGTGAACTGATTGAAGAAACAGAAAATGAAGAGGAAATGAATAGATACTTAAGTATAATTAATAAAGAAACAACACGAATTAATCAGCTTATACAATCTATGCTTGATTTATCAAGATTAGAAGCGGGAAAAGTTGAATTATATAGGGAAGAATTTGATTTAGAAGATTTAGTTACAGAAATTATAGATGAATATGAAGTTTTATTAATGAAGAAAAATGCTAAGATTGAAGTAAATGTTATCAATAAACAAATTAATGCAGATAAAAAGCAGTTATCAACAGTTATTCATAATTTTATTAGTAATGCAATTAAACATGTTGATATGAATGGAAAAATAGTCTTAGAGATTAATCATGGATTATCAGTTTATAATGATGGAGAAAAAATATTAGAAAAAGATTTAAATAGTATTTGGTATACATTTGTAACTCATGATCAACAAGGAAGTGGACTAGGTTTAGCTATTTGTAAGTCAATTTTAGAATTACATGAGTATAATTATGGAGTACAAAATGTCAAGAATGGGGTAAAATTCTACTTTTATGAAAAGAATGAATAAATAAAAAGTGTTTATATAGATATGAAAATGAAGTATAGAAGTTGAAACTATACTTCATTTTTGTGAATATAAGTCTAAATATATGAAATAATATATTTAAAAATGTTGTTTTGTGTTGAATGATGTAGTATTTATTCTTGAAAGAGAAGAAAATGTCAATTATAATGTAGATAATGGTTGGAGGATTCTAAGATGCATAAATTCGTGAGTATAATTATTCCATATATATTGGTAGGAGTTATTTTGATTATAAACTTTGTTAGTTTTTCATATAAAGAGATTGTATTAGCAATTATAATGGGAATATTGATTGGAATTTGGTTTTTAAGTGTCATAAAGACAGAGGGAACAAAGTCTGTTCTTGTGAGTTTATTTATAACACTTATATTATTGATTGCTGGGGATGTTATTTCATTGATTTACTTAGATGATATTCTTTCATCATTAGTTCTTTGTTCGGTATTACAATTATTTGCATTATATATTGTTTCAAAGAATAAGCCTAAGTTAACAATGTCTTATAAATATTCATATAAAAACAAAAGAAGAAGATACTTTTAAGGTCATGCTAATTGCATGACCTTTTTAAATTTGTATGAAAAAGTTAAAGAATATTAAAACTCAATTCCTTTTGATATATGTAAATAATAGACAATGGCTTTAATATCCTGATCATATGTTTCTTTAAGAACTTTTTTGTAATAGTCAAGTTGAACTTTATGTTTATTGATTAACGCTTGATCTGTATTCTTTTGACTTACACGATCTGTTTTATAATCTAAAACATAAATTTGATCTTGGTATACAAATACTAAGTCAAAGATACCGTGGACAATTTGTTCTCTTTGTTTATCATAGTATGAAAATGATTTTTCTTTATATATATGACTTGCTTGACAAATCATTTGATAGTAGGAACTGTTAATAAAGCCTTGAATCTTTTCCTTATAGCCATTCAGAATTTCAAGTCCATTTTCATCGCATAGTCTTTCCTGATAGAGTCTTTGTATACATTCATCAACTCTATCATTATCAAAGGATAGAGAACTCATTAATAAATGAATGAGTGTACCTTTATCAGTAGCAGATACAGATGATGCTTCATTATCAGATGATAAATATACAAAATGATCATCATCTAATTCTTGTAGCTTTGTAACAGCAATTGTTTCTGTTTTTTCTATATTATGTGGATAGACATAAGATTCATAGTATTGTTGTATATTTCCATTAATGACCTTATTCTCTTTTTGTGTTTGAGGAATCATTTGTGTAATACTTTGATCATCAGTAAACCTCAAAGAGAACATAGCATGCTCAGTAGAATCAAATGTTAGTGATTTTTCAAAATGATAAGTTTTTAATAATTGAGCACGTTGTTTTAATGGGGCAATATTTAAGCATTGTTCAATAACTTGAGGATGCCTAAGTATGGCCGATAATATCCATGATAAATAATTATTTGTTTTTCTTAATCTTTCATACAATAAAACATGTTCTGCTCCTTTTTTATGAAAAATATCAGGACTTTCATTAACTAATAACTTTTGTTGGATATCTACAACTTCATCCATAGTTTTTAAAACACCAGTTAATATTAGTTTTTCAGAAGCACGTGTTAACGCAACATAAAGAATGCGCATTTCTTCATTTACAGATTCATCTAATTGCGAGCGTGCTATCATATTACGATATGTATTTTCATATTCTACAATAATATCATTTTTGGTGCGTATACGAGGCTTGAGAGATATACCTAATCGCTTGTCTATCATAAATCGTTCTTTGCTATCTTGAGTGTTAAATTGTTTATGCATATTACATACAAAGACAACAGGAAATTCTAAACCTTTAGATTTATGTATAGTCATAAATTCTACAACATCATCATTTCCAGAAGATGATTGTGCAGGAGCATAGTCCGTTGAATTCTCTAACGTATATAACAAGTCTTTTAAATAAATTGCTGTTTCTTGTGTTTGTTTAATAATCTCATAAAATAATTCAAGATTGGCTTTTCTTTGTTGCCCATTAATTAATTGTGAAACAAATAATCTATAATCAGTTATTTCATCAATTTTCAAAATTAATTCATATGAAGAATGATGATAACTATATTCTCTTAATTGTTGAAATATTTCTAAAAAATGAATGATTTGTGGATGATTAGATAACTTCAAACATTCATATAATGGTATATCTTTATGATCAATTCTTAAATGAGCTATTGTCTCCATATCAATATAGCTACATGTGTATGGTTGTTTAAGAACACTCAATAAAGAAATATCATCATAAGGATTATCGATAGCTTTTAAGAAAGCCATCATATTCATAACTTCATTAGAAGTCATCAACCCTTGTGATAATACAATATGATTAGGAATATGATATAAATCAAAGATTTTTTTAAAAGTTAAAAAAGAAACAGTAGAACGCATTAAAATAACAATATCTTTATAAGAAATTGGTTTGTTTTTTAATCGAAGTTCTTTTTTGAGCTTTAATATTTTTTGTGCAACCATATGAGCTTCATATTGTTCCTTATCTAATGGTGAAGACGGATTGTAAATATCAATAAGAACCTCAGTATTTAAATGTTTATCTTTAAAAATACGTTGTCTTGCTTCATCTCTATGATTATCTTCTTTACCAACATAATCATAATTTAACCTTGCACTATCATCTAAGTAATATTCCAATCCACCAATTTCCTTATCCATAATTTGATTAAAGATATAGTTGATAGAATCCAAAACAACTTTAGAAGAACGATAATTAAAAACCAAGTCAATTCTTCTTGTTTGGGTTTGTTGACATTGTTCATCAGTTAATGAAAAATGATCATACTTATAAGAGAATATCTGAGGATCAGCTTGTCTAAAACGATAAATAGATTGTTTCATATCTCCTACCATGAATAAAGGAATATGTGGTTTATCATAATGAGCAATTTTTAATAATAATGATTCTTGAATTTGATTAGTATCTTGATATTCATCAACCATAATTTCTTTAAGAGATGAATAAAGTCTTTGTACAATTCCATATTGTGGTTCTAATAATTGATGTGCATACTTCTCTAAATCAGCAAAATCTAATTGATTTAATTCTTTTTTTCTTTGTTGATATGCATCTTGGAATTGTGAAAGAAGATTTCCCTTCGATAACAATATATCAATAGCTTGATAACTTATCTTCATTTTTTCTATAAAATCATTCACATCATCATTGATATATGAAGTAATAGCCTTGTTATAAGAAGATAAAATATCAGTTTTCATCTTTGTAAATACTTTCTTCACTTGGGGATCAACATCTTTCCATTTCATATTATATGATTTAGGAAGAGGTGCTTTTAATATATTAATAAAAGTATCGTATGTTAAAGGTTGTTGGAAACTTTTTATTCTTTCTTCTAAATAATCATAATAGGATTCAAAAGGAATCATTAAAGCTTGATTTTTTTCAGTTTGATCATCAGGTCTTTCATAAAAATCATTTAACTGCTGTGTTTCACAATAATATTTTAATTCAATAAGTTTATTCATCGCAAGAATAGTTTCACTATAAAAAATACTTTTAAGATTTTGGAATAAAGGCCAGTCTTCTAAAGACGTACTTAGTGTTTCATAATGACTTTGGTGAACATTTTCAACAAAATCATAAAAATTATCAATAGAATGAGACATGTTATCAATAGACAAAAGCACATTTTCAAAAGTATCAAAAGAATATCCTGGAAAATACAAAGAAAAGAAATCAGTATATTCTGGATGAGTAACCCATTTTTCTAAACATTCTTGAAGAACTTCTCTTTTTATCATTTGTGGATCACTATTGATAGTAAAGCCAGGCATAATATTCACTAAATATCCATATTTCATTAAAAGAAGATTACAGAAACCATGAAAGTTTGTAATATAAGCATTGGGTAAATATAAGATTTGTTTTTCTAAATGTGAACGTAAGTCTTGATCAATATCAGAAGAGACAATCTCATTTAATTCTTCAGATAAACGCTGTTTCATTTCATTACCAGCAGCTTCTGTGAAAGTCAAAACTAAGAAGTCAGAAATTTGATATCCTTCTTTTAATAACTCAACAATACGACTTACTAATATTTTTGTTTTTCCACTTCCAGCTGGAGCACTTACAAGGATAGAAGAATGTCTTTGTTGAATTGCTTTTAATTGTCCTTCATTAAATGGCATCGTCTTTCCCTCCTAGTTTTTCTTCTAAATCATAAAATTGAACAAGTTCATAGTCATTATAGAAAACATCAAACTGGCAAACACTACGATATGAACAGTAATGACATGGATTAACAAGGGTATGTGTAGCGCTTTGGTCACTACCTTTTGGAGATATTGTAATATTTCCACTTATCATCTGTTGATAAAGTTCATAAATATGACTTTCTATTTCTGCAAATAAACAATCTAACTGTTGAGATGTTAAGATATGACCTTTATATTCATCCTTAGATTTAACATACGAAACATTAATAATATGAGATTTTTTTTCTATTGATGGATCTAGAGCTTGAATAACATGATGATCGTCATCATCAATAATATATCCACCATAACGATATAAATCTTGCAAGTCTTCTTGATGAATATCTTCGTGTAATGATTGTTTTGTTGATAAGACTCTTCTTTTTGTATTAAAGTATAAAACAGCTGCAGGATCTTTTTGATATTTTTTAGTAATCATTTTTAAATATAATAACATTTGAATATTAAATCCTTGCATAGCTAAATTTAAATCAATATCTTTTGTACTAGATTTATAATCAATAATAGAAACGTAATTCTGATATGTATCAATACGATCAACAAATCCTTTAAATTGAATATCATTTATTTTATCTTCTATTTTTTGTTCTTGTGAACGAACTTCAAAAAGTGATGTATCGAGAATTTTATGTAGTATATCTAAAGTAACAACAAGATCTTTTTTTAATTGGTTGATAAAATATTGATTGATTTTTGATGATTGAATTTTATCAATAAGGGTTTCATCCCTTGATATATAATAATCAACTAATTGACCAATATTTCTATTTTGTTTAATGTTGATTGATAAAACATAATGAACAAGACTACCAAGCTCATTAGGCATAAGTTTATCTTCTTTGAGAGGATAGATGCCTAAACCATATTGAATAAAGTATAAAAAGGGACATTTATTATATGTTTCTATTTGACTTACTGACATTGTAGAACTATATAAGTTTTGTATCGTTTCACTGTTTAAGAAAACAGGTTGATTTTTATTATGTATATAATCAGAGATATAGTGATTAATGATACTTTTCTTTTCAATTTGTCCACCTATTGCATAATAATCCTCAATAGATACATATTGGTTGATTGGTAAATCCTTAAAATGATACATTTTTGTAAGTTGTTTATATAAAGATGATGGTAAACGCGTTTCACCAGCTAATGTTGAAGTACTATAAGAAATTGTCATTGACAAGTAAGGTTGTTGTAGGGCTTTTAAGATATCATTATAATGTACTCCTAATTGTTCTTGTGTTGTCAAAGGGGTTGAAATACAGTTTTCTCTTAAAAACTGAATATCTTCATTTAATAACAAAGATGTATCTTTGATAAAAGATGGTAAAATCGTTTCATTCATTCCAAGAATGAAAATATATTTAGGTTCAGAAACTTTTAATTCATGGACTGAATAAATAGAAATATGATCCTGGTTGTTATTTTTCTCTTGATGATTCCTTTGATATGTTGATATAAAGAAATCTTTAAATTCAGAAGAACTCATTAAATCATCATAATCATAGAGTGTATCAAAGTATTGTTGATATTCAGAATCAAGATTATTATTTAATATTTCAGCAAATTGTTTGACGGGCATATTGTCTAGTTGATCAATGGCATTGAGAATATCTTGATAGTTCTTATCATATTGGCATGAAGATATAATAGGCAATTGATGAGGAATATGTTTCTTTTCAAATGCCTGTATAAGTAAATCTGCATAAGATTGATCAGGATAAACAATAACAAAATCTTGATAACGTAAATTTTCATCAACAATTTTTTGATAAATTGTATAAATAACACGATTAACTTCATGATGAGGGGTTGTACTTATAAAAGTATATAACTCCTTTTCATCATTGCAAATATCTGGAGATTGTAAAAATAAGTTATTTAATAAAAAATTTGTTTTTTTAAATTCGATAGCATCTTGACATAATGTATGATAAGGCATGTTAAAAAGGCGACTATCATTATGATATGTATATAAGAGTGTTATATCATGATATTGCGATAATCGTTGCATGATATTTTGACGTAAAGGTTGATAAAGATGATCTGCTTCTACATAAATATGTTTTTTTTCTAAGTTAAATGAACAATCTTTGAAAATATCCTCCATTGTTAGATGAGTATACTCATCTAATCGTTCATTAAGATATTGTTGGAGATTAACAAAATCTACAAGCTTAGGTTGTGTAGATAAATCAATATTCTTATATTGAGTTAATGATAAGTTCATTTCTTTAAGAAGAGGAATGAATTTATTTATTAATGGATAAGGTTGATTTGTTTGAAAGCAACGAAATGAATGTGTTTTGAATATATGTTGTAAATGATATGTTAATTCAGTGTTATGAATCACATGATGAGCTGTTAAATGGTATTCCACTTGTAATTCTTGAAGAAATTTTTGCCATGATAAAACTTCAATATTCACAAGATGCGTTGTATATTTAAAAAATATTTTTTCTACAGTTAAAGGATCCTCAGCAATAAAAAAATAAGATTCAAAAGGTTTCTCTTGAGCCTTTTTTACACATTCTTGAATCATTTCATCTAATTTCTCTGTATAATTTAAACCACTGATAACTCTCATCATCTTCACCTCTTTTTACATTATACAATAAAACTTGAAAACAAGGAATAAATATAGTCTCTTGTTTTTGTGATAGGTTTGTATAAGTATTATTTATAAATGATAAGATAAAATATTATTTATTGTAAAACGATAAATAATTATTGAAATATAAAAATAGGATGATATAATAAATATGTAATTTTAAGGAGGTTCATTATGGAACAAGTAAAAATAGCAAAGTTATTAAAGATATTTAGTGTTTTAACAGGTATAGTAGGAGGAATCTTTTTCTTTTGGTATACCCCATTACTTATAGAAGAAGTCGCATATATGAATGATCTTGAATGGTTGAGATGGCCGGGAACATTTGGGATATGGGCTATAGCTTTGATTTGTTATATTGCTTTATATTATTTTTGGAAAATTTGTATACAGATAGGTGAAGGGAATAGTTTTTGTAGGGAAAATGCTTATTCTATGAAAGTGATTTGTTTCTTAGCCATATTAGCAAGTATAGCTGTACTATTTGGAGATATTACTTTAGTTATTCTTCACTTCTTAAATGGAGCTATGATTGTTTTTTCATTTTTTATTATATTTGTTGGATGCGGTATTGCTTGTATTTGTTTTGCTTTATCTAAGCTTATTGAAAATGCTATGATGATAAAAGAAGAAAATGACTTAACAGTTTAAAAGGAGAAAAATAATGATTGTAATTAATATAGATGTTATGCTTGCAAAAAGAAAGATGAGTGTTACTGAACTTACAGAAAAAGTAGGTATCACAATGGCAAATATTTCAATTTTGAAAAACGGGAAAGCGAAAGCTATCCGTTTTGAAACATTGGATAAAATATGTAAAGCATTAGATTGTCAACCAGGTGATATTTTAGAGTGGAAAGATGAAGATTAAAGTGTTGGGTTTCTTGTGTTGTCTTTTGACAATATATGGTTGTGTTCATGATAAATTTATTATTCAGGGATATCAATCATCAAGTGAACATTTTGATGAAGATGCATGGAGAGATCATACACATTATTGTGAATATTATTATAAAAAAGAAAATATTTCTTTATTTGAAAAAAGTCAATATTATACACAAGTGGCTCATCAAGATATCCAAAGACTTAAAGGTTTTGTTGGTAACTTTAAAGAATGGATAGCATTGAAGGACGGTTATAAAAATTGGTATCACTTCAATGAAAAGCAAATAAGTATTAATGATTATTTTCATTTGGAAGTTAAAGCTCCTGATGAGGTTTATGGAGAATATCATTGTTATGATATTTATTATTTCGATGTGAACGAATGCACTTTATATTATATGAGTAGTTATAGTTAAGAAAAAGAGATTGATATATTTGTATAGAGGATATACTATATATAAGCATAGTATTTGATTTTCTTTGATGAGAGGACTATAATTTCCAAAGAAAAGTAAAAAAGGAGAAAGTTAAGATGGAAATTACAAAAGATATTCATTATATAGGTGTTAATGATCATAATATTGATTTATTTGAGGGACAATATAAAGTACCTCATGGTATGGCATATAATTCATATGTGATTTTAGATGAAAAAATTGCTGTATTAGATACAGTAGATGCTCATTTTACAGATGAGTGGTTGAATAATTTATCAATAGTATTAAATGGAAGACAACCAGATTATTTAATCGTTCAACATATGGAGCCAGATCATTCTGCAAATATTGAAAATTTTATCAAAACATATCCAGAAACAACAATAGTAGGAAATGCGAAAACATTTGCTATGATTGATCAATTCTTTGATATAGATATATCAATTAAAAAATTGATTGTAAAAGATAATGAAACATTATGTTTAGGAAAGCATACACTTACATTTGTGTTTGCTCCTATGGTACATTGGCCAGAAGTGATGATGACATATGATAATGTAGATAAGGCTATTTTCTCTGCGGATGCATTTGGAAAATTTGGTGCTAATGATATTGAAGAAGATTGGGCATGTGAAGCTCGTCGTTATTATATAGGGATTGTAGGAAAGTATGGAATGCAAGTACAAAGTGTACTCAAAAAACTTACAAATTTAGATATTCAAATAATTTGTCCACTTCATGGACCAGTATTAGAAGAAAATTTAGCTGAGTATATTCATCTTTATGATCTTTGGTCATCATACCAAGTAGAGAGCCAAGGTGTTGTTATTGCATATACATCTGTTTATGGGAATACAAAAAAAGCGGTTGAATTATTAGCTGAACAATTAAAGGTCAATGGATGTCCAAAGGTATCAATTCATGATCTTGCACGTGATGATATGGCGGAAGCAGTTGAAGATGCTTTTCGTTATGGCCAATTAGTTCTAGCAACAACAACATATAATAATGATGTTTTTCCATTCATGAAAGAATTTATTCACCATTTAATAGAAAGAAATTATCAAAATCGTCAAGTTGCTTTTATTGAAAATGGTTCTTGGGCTCCTATGGCAGCTAAAGTTATGAATAATATGTTATCAAATTGTAAAAATATAACGTTTGCTGATACATTAGTGACTATTAAATCATCAATGAAATCAGATACAAAAGAAAAGATTTGTCAATTGGCAAAAGAGCTTTGTAAAGATTATGAATAATGAAAAAGAAATGAAGTATATAACTCCATTTCTTTTTTTATAACTTTTCACATTCTTGAAGCCAAGCAGACACATCAGCATCGCTAGGCATTCTTAAATCACCACGAGGACTAAGAGCAACACTTCCGACTTTAGGACCATCTGGGATACATGAACGTTTGAATTGTTGAGTAAAGAAACGACGATAGAAAAGAGTTAACCATTTCTTAATTGTTTCTTTATCATATTTATTCTGATATGCTATTGAAGCTATTCTAAATAATTTAGCAGGTTCATAATGAAAACGTGCATGATGATATAAGAAGAAATCATGTAATTCATATGGACCTACAATATCCTCAGTTTTTTGAGTTATCTTATCATCATCAGCAGGAATCAATTCAGGAGATACAGGAGTATCTAAAATATCTTGTAAGATAGCTTCAAGCTTTTCTCCTTTATATAATGATGAAATATAATCCACTAAGTATCTCACTAGTGTTTTAGGCACAGAAACATTAACGCCATACATACTCATATGATCACCGTTATAAGTAGACCAACCTAAAGCAACTTCTGATAAATCTCCAGTTCCAATAACAATACCACCAACTTTATTAGCAATATCCATCAATACTTGTGTTCTTTCTCTTGCTTGACAATTTTCATATGTTACATCATGAATATTTGGATCCTGTCCAATATCTTGAAAATGTTGATGAACAGCATCACCAATATCAACAGTTAATGAAGTGACTCCACATTCTTCCATCATCATTAATGCATTGTTTTTTGTACGACTTGTTGTACCAAAACAAGGCATAGTTACAGCAATAATATCTGTTAATGGATAATTTAACTTTTTATAAGCCATAGTAGCAACTAATAAAGCAAGAGTAGAATCTAAACCACCAGAAATACCAATAACAACTTTTTGAATATGAGCAGCTTTTAACCTTTGAATAAGTCCATGAATTTGAATATCAAAGACTTCCTTACATCTTATAGCACGTTTATTCTCATCACTTGGTACAAAAGGATGAGGATCATAATAACGTGTTAATTCTAAATCAACATCATTGAATTCAAAGTCATATGTCCAATACTTATCATCAAATTGATTTTCGTATGTAGTCATTTCCATTCTTTCTCTAGCAAGTTTTTCAATATCCATATCAGCATAGATAATTCCATTTTCATATTGTTGTGATTCCTTTAAAGTTACACCATTTTCACAAATGAGATGATGTCCACTAAAAACAATATCTGTGCTAGATTCTCCCAAGCATGCATTAGTATAAACATAACCACAGACACATTGTGCACTATGAGTAGAAATTAATTGTCTACGATAATCTGATTTCCCAGTTAAATCGTTACTTGCTGAAGGATTTAAAATAAGTGTTGCTCCATTTAAACAATGATTTGTACTTGGTGGTAAAGGAGCCCAAACATCTTCACAAATTTCAACTCCAATTTGAAGATAAGGATGATTGACATCTCTAAAGATAATACGACTTCCAAAAGAAATATATTCATTATCGCCAATCTTAATATCTATATTTTCTTGAGGGGCACTTGCAAAATGCCTTGCTTCATAAAATTCATGATAATTTGGGATATATGTTTTAGGGACAATTCCTAAAATTTCTCCATCAAATAAGACAGCAGCACAATTATATATTTTGTTTTTAACTTCTAAAGGCAATCCAATCACAATTAACATATTTAAATCTTTTGTATATTCTTTAATCATAAGTAATTGCTCTCTTGCTTCATTAAGAACACGAGCCTGAAAAAAAATATCTTGTAGTGTATATCCAGTTAAACATAACTCTGGAAACACAAGAATCTGAGTGTTTTTCTCATGAGCTATTTTGATTTGTTCAGTAATTTGATGAGCATTTTCTTGCACATTTCCTAATTTGACTTCAAATGAAGCAGAAGCGACTCTTATAAATCCATCTTTCATAATATAACCTCCAGTTTTATTTATTATATCATAAGTTGAGAGATTATAAACTATCATTTATTAATAATATATTCATATAAAAATAGGAAACAAGAAAGATAATCTTTAAGATTATTAATGAGATGAAAGTATAGAGAAAGGTATAAAAAAGACGGTTCATATGAACCGTATATTATAGTAAATGAATATTATTTTGGGCACATAACTTCATTGTGTCATCATCCCATAATGATGCTTGAACTTCCCCAATATGAGCTTTTCTTAAAAAGAACATACATAAACGACTTTGACCAATTCCACCACCAATGCTTAATGGTAAAACATGATTCATAATATTTTGATGGAATGGAAGTTCTAAACGTTCACTTGCTTGACTTTTTTCTAATTGTTCTTTTAATGCTTCTTCATCAACACGAATACCCATACTAGAAATTTCTAAAGCGTCATCAAGTTGTGTATTATAAACAAGAATATCTCCATTAAGTTTCCAATCATCATAATCTGGAGCTCTGCCATCATGCTTGATACCAGATTTTAATAAATCACCGATTTGTAAGATACAAACAGCCTTCTTTGCTCTCACAATTTCTCTTTCTCTTTGTTTAGGTTCGAGTTGAGGATATAAGTCTTCTAATTCTTGAGAAGTAATAAAAAATATTTCTTCAGGTAAAATAGATTCACCTAATTGTGGATAATGTCTAATCATTAAAAATTCAACATCTAATAAAGCGTTATATATTTTAGCGACAATAGCTTTAAAAAATTCAATATGTCTATCTTCTTTAGAAATAACCATTTCCCAATCCCATTGATCAACGTACATAGAATGAATATTATCAAGTTCTTCATCTTTTCTAATTGCATTCATATCTGTATATAATCCAGTATGTTGTTCAAAACCATATCTGTGTAAAGCATCTCTTTTCCATTTTGCTAATGAATGGATAATTTCTATCTCATCATTATGATTTAATTCAAATGATGTAAATGAAACAGGTTTTTCAATACCATTTAAATCATCATTTAATCCTGTGTTTTTTAATAAAAATAATGGAGCTGAAACACGAGTTAAACGTAGTTGTTCAGCTAATCTTCTTTCAAATGTATCTTTAATCATTTTAATTGCAACTTCTGTTTCAATTAAACTTAAATGAGGTTTATAATCTGTTGGAATAATAATCTTGCTCATAAAATCTCCCCCTTATATAAAGTATAGAGGTATTATATTATAAAGATGTTATCAAGTCAAAGAAGAAATTTATTTCATATTATTCTCATAAATCTCTTCTTATAAAATAGTTTAAAAGATATGATAGGTATAAAGAATTGAAATATAAATCTTTTCATTGTTTATTGAGGTATAGCCAGTTGTACAAGAAATGAATTTTTTATATCAATTGTTTCACATCAATTGTAACACTACAATGATTTATGTAGGATATTTTCACATATTATTGACTTACAAAATAAAATTGTATACAATATTAAAAATAATTGATTGGGGGAGAAAAGATGAAAGAGAAAATGTATTTAAGTACAAGAGGAAATCAACAACCATTAAACTTTTATGAAGCTATTTTACAAGGTATTGGAAGTGATGGAGGGTTATTAGTACCTGACTTTGATGTTGATAAAAAAGATTTAAAAGAATTGTTAAATCTTAATTATATTGATTTGGCAACTGAAATTATATCAACATTTACACCAGATGATGTGAAAGAAGATATTCGTCAACTTTGTAAGAATGCGTATGGAACAGGGTTGTTTCCTGAAGATGTAGTGCCTGTAAAAAAAGCTGGAGATGTTTATGTGACTGAACTTTTCCAAGGACCAACAGCTGCATTTAAGGATATGGCTTTATCATTATTGCCTTATTTTATGACTTTTTCTTTAAAACAAAAAGGGGAAGAAAGAGAAGTTATGATTTTAGCAGCAACTTCTGGTGATACTGGAAAGGCTGCATTGGAAGGCTTTAAGGATGTTGAAGGAACATCAATTAAAGTTTTCTATCCAATTGATGGTGTTTCACCAGTTCAAAAACAACAAATGGTTACACAAACAGGGAATAATGTTGATGTTATTGGAATTAGAGGAAATTTTGATGATGCCCAAACAGCTGTCAAGAAAGCATTTAATTCTCAAGAACTTAAAGATTTATGTGACCAACATCATGTTTTCCTTTCATCAGCAAACTCAATTAATATTGGAAGATTAATTCCACAAATTGTTTATTATTTCTATTCTTATTTAACATTAGTCAATAATAAAGAAATTGAATTAGGACAAGAAGTGAATTTTACAATTCCAAGTGGAAACTTTGGAAATTGCTTAGCAGGTTATATCGCTAAAAAGATGGGATTACCAATTCAAAGATTTATTGTTGCTTCAAATAAAAATAATATTTTAACTGATTTCTTTAATACTGGAAAATATGATGCAAATAGAGAATTCTATAAAACAAATGCACCAGCAATGGATATCTTAGTATCTAGTAACTTAGAAAGACTTGTTTATTTCTTATGTCAAGATGCTTCACTTGTTAAAAAATATATGGATCAACTTAATGAAACAGGTGTTTATGAAGTGGATGATGATATCTTTAAGAAAGTACAAAAATACTTTACAGCTGGATGTCTTAATGAAGATGATGTTTTAAAAGTTATTGGTAAATGTTATGATGAAACAGGATATTTATTAGATACTCATACTGCTATTGGATATGGTGTTTATAAACAATATCAAAAAGATACAAATGATCAAACAAAAACAATTCTTTTATCAACTGCTTCACCATATAAGTTTCCTAAATCTGTATATCAAGCAATAACAAATGAAGAATTAGATGAATATGAAGCTATTGATGCATTGAATAAAAAGACAAATGTTAATGTACCAAAACCATTACAAGGAATTGACAAAAGAGAAATTTTGCATACAAAAGTTATTGATAAAGAATCTATTGTAGACTTTATTGGTGAACAAATTAAGGGGTTATAACATGAGAGTCAAAGTAAAAGTTCCTGCGACAAGTGCAAACTTGGGACCAGGATTTGATGTTGCAGGATTAGCAGTCACTCTTTATAATACATTTGTATTTGAGCTCATTGATGATGGATTAGAGATTTTAGGTTGTCCAGAACAGTTTTGTAATGAAGAAAATATGACTTATCAAGCATTTGTAGAAGGAGCAAAAGCTTGTGGTTTGGAATTTAACGGTTTACGTATTGAATGTAGTGGAGATGTTCCTTATACTCGAGGACTAGGAAGTAGTTCTACATGTATTGTTGCTGGAATAGTAGGGGCTTATGCTTTTAAAGATCGTTATGATGAAAGACAAGAAATTTTGGAACTTGCAACAAAAATAGAAGGACATCCAGATAACGTTGCTCCAGCTATTTTTGGGGGATTGACTGTATCTGTTATGGAAACAGATCATGTCACAACTTTAAATATTCCAGTTAAACATGATTATCGCTTTGTAGCATTTATTCCACCATTTACATTATCAACAGAAAAATCTCGATCTGTTTTACCTCAAACATTACCAAGAGCAGATGCTATCAAAAATGTTTCGCATCTTGCTTTAATGGTTGCTTCTTTAATTAATGGATATGATGAAGGTCTAAAACTTGGATTTAAAGATCGTTTACATCAACCATACCGTGGAGATCTTATTCAAGGATTTAAAGAAATTATGGAAGTGTTGGAGAAAGATGAAAGAGTCTTAGGTGCTTATTTATCAGGGGCAGGACCTACAATTATGGCTTTGATTAAAGCTGAAGATACAAAAGGCGTTGTAAGATTAAAAGAAGAACTTGGTGATTTAATTAATGATTGGCAAGTAGAAAAGTTGGAATTAGATTTACGTGGATATACATGTGATTATGAATAAAAGATTTTATTGATTAATAAGTATGCCTCTTCCATGCTAGGTGAAATCAGAATGAAGGGGCTTATAATGAAGCGTAATTAGAAATATAAATGAGAATTTAAGGTGTGTAAATGGTATTCTTATTAAAGAAGAGTAATTAAGGTAAATAATATGATATCATTGTATATGCCTTTTTGATTGCTTGAAATAATATGCTTTGTAAAAAGTAAAAGCATAATAGATATATTTATATGAAATTATAAATAAGTTGTTGTATGCTATAATTTATTTTTGAGTTTATTAAAAAATTTTTATTTTAAAAGGTAATATGGATAAATGATGATATATTTTATTATATTATTAAGGGAATCTATAGTTATAGACTGTTATATTGGCCAATGTCATTAAGTTAAGGATTTAATGACTGTTGAGGAATACATAAAAATGTATCCCTCTTTTTTTATTTTAAATTTTACAAAAAAAGCATTGACATCAACACAAAAGTATGCGG
>JAETUM010000091.1 GCA_021768625.1 Candidatus Stoquefichus sp.
TTAATATAACTTCTAGATTGCTTACTATAGATTATTTAGAGTAAATAAAAATGAAAATACCAATTCTTTTTACTTGAATTCGATATTTTCATCTAATTTGTCAACAATCTGAAAGCAGAATGAGTTCTGCTTTTTTAGAATTATATTTACAAGATAACAGTTATAAAATAAATAAATTGTAAACAGAATTTTAATAAGTGAGAGACTCATTGATTTTCAAAATATAATGAATATAATTTGCATTATTAGGGAGGATAAGCCAATGGAATTATATATTTTAACAATAATAGCGCTTATTGCTGGAATAGTACAAGGAGTTACAGGATTTGGAGCTGGAATCGTTATGATGATGGTATTACCTATGTTTTATGCATTACCTCAAAGTGCTGGAATTTCTGGAGCTATTAGTATTATTTTATGTGCAACAATGGTATATACATATAGAGAACATATTGATTTAAAGAAAATAGTAGGACCTTCTTTTTTATATTTAATTGTATATAGTATTGTTATTCATTTTTCTACTACTATTGACCAAGTATTAATGAAGAAAGTATTTGGAATATTTTTAGTCATTTTATGTGTTTATTATTTGTTTATTAATAAGAGTGATGAGAAAAAAGAATTAAACTTATTTATATCTCTTTTCTGTATTGTTGTTTCTGCAATATGTGATGGATTATTTGGAATTGGTGGACCACTTATGGTACTTTATTTTTTAGCTAAGACTCATCATACTTATGAATATCTAGGAACCATTCAAACATTTTTCATGATTAATTGTATATATAATACAGGATTTAGAATTTTTAAGGGGATTATTACTTTTGATCATTTGATAATAATTGGTTGTGGAATTATTGGTATCCTTATAGGAGGGATGATTGCAAAAAAATTAGTTGATAGATTAGATGGTACATTGTTAAAGAAATTAACTTATGTTATGATTGGAATAAGTGGTATTATTAATTTATTTTAAATAAAGATAGGAGGAAAAAATAATGAGAAAAGATTTTCTATGGGGTGGAGCAACTGCTGCCAACCAATATGAAGGTGGATACTTAGAAGGTGGAAAAGGTTTAAGTATTGCTGATGTTGAAAGAGGAGCAAGACATGGTGTGAGACGTCAAATAGACCCAGAAATTTTAGATGGTGTTTATTATCCAAGTCATGAAGCAACTGATTTCTATCATCATTATAAAGAGGATATTGCTTTATTTGCTGAAATGGGATTTAAGTGTTTTAGAATGTCTATCGCATGGACAAGAATTTTTCCTAGAGGAGATGAAGAAGAACCTAATGAAGAAGGATTAAAATTTTATGATGATGTTTTTGATGAATTGTTAAAATATGGTATTGAACCTGTAGTGACATTATCACATTATGAAACACCATTAACATTAGTGAAAGAATATGGTTCATGGAGAAATAGAAAGCTAGTTGATTTTTTTGAAAGATATGCAAGAGTATGTTTTGAAAGATATAAAGGTAAAGTTAAGTATTGGATGACATTTAATGAAATTAATGCAACAATGGGGATTCCTAGACCATATCACCAAGCAGGGATTGTTTTTGAAGATGGGGAAGATGAATCTCAAATTATTGTACAAGCCTCACATCATATGTTTGTAGCAAGTGCTAAAGCAGTTTTAGCAGGTCATGAAATTGATCCAGAAAATAAAATTGGATGTATGTTATTAGTACCTGAAACATATGCAGCAACATGTGCTCCAGAAGATCAGGTAGCTATGAGAGAAAAGATGTTGTCATTATATTATTATGGAGATGTTCATGTTAGAGGATATTATTCTAACACTTGTACGTCTATGTGGAAAAGATTAAATGCGAAAGCTCCAATAATGGAAGATGGAGATTTAGAAATTATTAAAAAGGGAAAAGTTGATTATATTGGATTTAGCTATTATTTCTCATCTATTGAAGGTGGAAACACTGAACAAATTGAAGGTAATGTCATTAGTGGTGGACGTAACCCATATTTAAAGATAACTGATTGGGGATGGCAAATTGATCCAGTTGGACTTCGTACAACACTAAATAAATTGTATGATAGATATCAAGTTCCTTTGTTTATAGTAGAAAATGGTATGGGAGCAAGAGATAAAGTAGAGGAAGATGGTTCTATTCATGATCCATATCGTATTGAATATTTAAGAGAACATATTAAGGAAATGATAAAAGCAGTAGAAGAAGATGATGTAGACTTAATGGGATATACACCTTGGGGATGTATTGATTTAGTGAGTGCTGGAACTGGAGAGATGAGAAAACGTTATGGATTTATTTATGTCGATAAACATGATGATGGAACTGGTACACTAGCAAGAAGTAAAAAAGATTCATTCTATTGGTATAAAAAAGTCATTGAAAGTAATGGAACAGATTTAGATTAAGTGCTTAAAGAGTTTGAAATAATTCAAACTCTTTTTTGTTAAAAAATAGACTTATATTGACAAAAATTGGACGAGGGATATAATTAATATATAGAAATTTATGATACGATAAATATATATAAATGCATTAAAAAAGTGACTCTTAAATGAGATGAATTGTTATGAATTGAATAGATGAAAGGAGAACTATATGAAGAGAAAAGTTATAAGTTATTGTCTGATATTATTGATGATAGTTACAATGATAATGACAGTCAATGAAACTGAAGCTGCTAGTGTTGGAAGTGCAGAATACTATCAATTGAGATGGAATGAATGTACTGCCAAAGTCAAATGGATTGATACTGGATTAGCTCAATGGAATGGTGGTGCTGCTACTCCAGATGGAGGAGGAACTGGTAGTGTAGATGATCCTTATTTAGTAGATACACCAGAAGAATTTCGATGGTGTCTTACAAATAGAAAATCGTGTCAATTAACAAAAGATTTAGACTTAGGTGGAAGAGAAGGAAGAAATTGGACAGGAATTGCTGGAGATCAAGCCTTTACAATAGATGGTAATGGTCATACTGTTTATAATCTTTTCTCACAGGCTAATCACCATACAGGTCTTATTGCATATTCTAGTCATGTTGATTTTGTATTGAAAAATTTAATCGTATCTCATGCAATGATTAATTGTACAAATACAGGAACATATGGAGCTGGTTTAGTTGCTCAGTTTGCAGGAGGACAGGTGTTGAATTGTGGTGTGGAAAATGCACTTGTTTGGCAAGATAATGCGAATGCAAAAGTATGGGCTGTTATGGCTGGAGCTGTTTCATTTGGTGGACCTGGTACAGGAGGATATAGTTTAACTGCTCAAACGAAAATTGTACGTAATACTTATACAGATAATGTTCATGTTATGGGTGGAGCATGTAGTTCAGGTTTTGCTGAAGCACCATATATGCATGCTACATTAGAAAATTGTTATGCAATTAATGGGACACTTATTGTTCCAGGTGGACATTCTGGTGGATTTGCATCTTGTGATACAGGTCCTAATGTTTATCGTAATTGTTATACAAATATTGATGTTTATGGAAATACAGAAACAGGTGTTTTCCAAGGAGTTGTCCATGGTGGAACACATACATTTGAAAATTGTTATTCATCAGGAAAAATTGAAGGAACAAATACAATAGGTGGTTTTATTTCATGTGATTCAGGATCATCATCTACAATTTGTAAAAATTGTTATTCTACTTCAATGGTAGGAATGTCTGATGGTGGATATATGATGGGTGGATTTGTTGGTAATGGTGCTAGAATTACTTTTGAAAACTGTTATGCAGCAGGTGAAGTAGGAACACTAAGATCAGATAAAGAAGGTTATCCTTTAGATGCTAATGGAAATCGTTTAACAAATCAATATGTTAATGGTTTTAGTGGAAGCAATACTGGTTCTATGACAAACTGCTATTATGATAAGCAGACAACTGCTATGTGTGAATTAGGTCAAATGACTGGAGTCACAGGTTTGCTTACAAAAGAATTGATTGCTAAAAATCTTGGAGAAGCATGGACAATGTCATCTGGAGGATATCCTGAATTAAAAGTATTCTCACAATCATCTAATCCTACTGATAAGGCTTATTCTGAAGCATCTGTTAGCACTGTTCATTTATATGCAGATGGAAATGATTATGATACAGTACGTAGAATACGTTACGTTTTCCCGTTAACTAATAATAGTAATAGTGGAAAGAGTACATTTGATGTTAATTGGAGTAATTATGTAGGTGAGGATCCTAATAATCCATTGTATCCAAATAAGAGTCCATTATTAGAGGGAGATGTTCCAATTATTACACTTACAAATGTTGGAACTAAAGATAATGTATCATCAGTTGCTCCAGGTGTTGCATGGCTTCAAGTCAATGCAAAAACTGAAGGGGTAACAGGTATGAGACGTTTACGTCTTGTTCCTACAACATCAATTGGTATGATGTCAATGGCTGATGCAGTTATGGGAACTGACTACACAATTTATACAGTTCCAAAAAATACATCAGGTAACTATAGACCTCTTAAAGATGAAGAAATAAAATATGATCATCGTAATAATATTAGTTTTGTAACAGTAGATTCACAACAATTAAATTCATTTATTCTTGATGAAAACAATTATCCAACATTACAACAAAAATTAGATAAATATAATATTAATTCTAAAGCATTTCCAAAAGATGTAGAACCTACAACGAATGAAGATAAATCTATTTTAGAATATAATCTCGGTGAAGATTTTGATAGTGATTTAATTAGAATAACAGTAAGTATCAAACAGGATGATGGAACTTTTGAGTCATTAAAATGGACAGATGAGCTTATTAGCTTAGTTACTGAACAACGTACAGGAGTATCAAAAGTAGATAATGGAATTTATAAATTATCTTATGATTGGCTAGATAAAACAGGACAAACACTTAAAGCACAAAGCAGTAAACAGTTAAGTGTATTAGATCCGGGAACAGTGACATATTACAACAATGCAGGTGATGATAAAGAAGTCTATTATGCAGATTTAGGTGCTTATAAATATGATGCTAAGGTTGTAGAAGAAGCTTATCCAGAGAATCCAACACGAAAAGGATATATTTTTACAGGATGGAATACAAAGAAAGATGGAACAGGAAAGACATTTGATAAAGATAGCACTGTTATAGGAGATATGAAAGTCTATGCAATCTGGAAAGCAGATAAAGTAACGATTACATATGAAACAGATGAAGGAGAACCAGAAAAGATTGATCAGGTAACAGATCAACCAATCAAGTTACCAGAAGAAGAACCAAAGAAACCAGGATATTCGTTTACAGGATGGACACCAGATCCAGAAGGAAAGGAACCATATCCAGACCTAGATGAAAAGACAATCCTAGATTTGATGAAAGATTATCCAGATATATTAGATGATGATGTGGTCTTCTATCCAGTATTTGAAAAGAATCCAGATCCAGAGATCATAGTGAAGGTAGAAAATAAAACAGATCCAACATCAAATGAAGTCCAAGTGTATGATGTTCTCACATATACAATCACAGCGACAAACAAAGAAGAAGAGACAAGATGGAAAGATGTAG